>NZ_JBCODG010000033.1:0-6003 GCF_040928965.1 Bacteroides sp. 2201st1_D9_2201SCRN_220225
TTTAACTCCATAAGCTATGAATTTGGAGACAAAGATAACAATTTATAAATTTACCCCTCAGGTTTTTACATTGACCCCAGTTGACCCTATGAGCTCAACTAAAATCTTATGAATGCAACGATTAATGTAGTATGCTACAAGTGGAAAACCTTAGCAAATGGTGAATACCCATCTGTATGAGTGTTGCAATTTTAATGGTATGCTACAAATCAAAGACATTATCTGTCCCGATAAAGAGTATATTCAGAAAATCTTCTTGATAAGCAAACAGAGTTACAGCAACGAATCATTTGCTGTTTTTTTTAAATGTTACAGCTAAATCATTGTGATTTAAAAGGGAATAATTACCTTTGTATTATGGATGGTAAAGTAACTTATTGGATTGAAATGTCAGATTATGACTTGGAAACAGCAGATGCGATGTTGCTTACAGGCCGTTATCTCTATGTGGGCTTCATGTGCCACCAAACGATAGAAAAAATACTCAAGGCATATTGGGCTAATCGTTTGGTGGAAGTACCTTTAAAGATACATTCGCTATCCAGATTAGCAGAGAGAACAGAATTAGATAAAGAACTATCAGAAGAACAGTTGGATTTCATTGATACACTTGAGCCACTTAATATTGAAGCCCGTTATCCCTCTTATAAAGAGAGATTGATGAAAAGTCTGACTAAGGAATATTGTATAGGACTTTTAAGCCAAACTAAAGAATTACAGTCATGGATAAAGAACAAGCTATAGTCCTCGCCAAGCGATATAAAGAAATGGTAGCAGAAAGATTACCATTAAAGGCTCTCTATCTCTATGGCTCGTATAGCAAGGGGAATTACAGAGAGGATAGCGATATAGACATTGCAGTAGTAGTAGAGCATTTGGATGACAACTATTTTGAAGATACCCCTCTATTATGGAAACTTAGACGTAAGATAAGTAACCTTATAGAACCCGTCTTGCTTATAGAGGATATGAGTAATCCTCTTTACTGCGACATCGCAAGAACGGGCATTCTTATCTAAAGAAATGATACAGAATAAGAAAAGCTGTATTTGAAGTTGGTTATTTTTAATTCTTGGCATCATCCTAAAGTTAAATCACAGAAAGAGGATATGTTTAAACTAAAATTCGCTTGCCATTTGTTTCTTTTTAGGCACGGGATTACACAGAAAATATAGATTTTCTTTGTTCTTTTTCCGTAAAATCCGTGTAATTCCGTGCCTAAAAGAAATCTCAAGTGTATTTTTTGACACCCTCACAAGTTCGAATCTCGCTTGCCGCTCATACAGAGAATCAGATAGTCATCGCAAGATTTCTATCTGATTTTTGTTTTATAGGAATATGTCAAGCCACCCCTTCACCTTTCACAACTCCCTGCTCATGCAGTATAGCGGGTGAACCCCTGTTTTTGTAAACGACTGATTATGATAACTCGCAATAGGAAAAAAGTTCTCATTTATAAAGTATGCAAAAAATAGTGTTTACACAATAAACACTTTTCGCACAGAAATTTGTACTTTTGCACTCCGTTTAATGAACCCGAATAGAAAACTTTAAAAACGAAATAGAATGGCAGTAGAATTGAAAGACCTTACCAAACGTAGCGAGAATTATTCTCAGTGGTACAACGAGTTGGTGGTGAAGGCCGATTTGGCTGAGCAGTCGGCTGTGCGCGGATGTATGGTAATCAAGCCTTACGGATATGCAATCTGGGAGAAGATGCAGCGTCAGTTGGACGATATGTTCAAGGAAACAGGACACGTAAACGCTTATTTCCCCTTACTTATTCCGAAATCATTCCTCAGTCGCGAAGCGGAACACGTGGAAGGCTTTGCCAAAGAATGTGCCGTAGTGACGCACTATCGTTTGAAGAACGACCCGAATGGCGGCGGCGTAGTGGTGGACCCCGCTGCAAAGCTGGAAGAAGAACTTATCATCCGCCCTACTTCGGAAACTATTATTTGGAATACCTATAAGAACTGGATTAACTCTTACCGCGACCTGCCTATCCTGTGCAACCAATGGGCAAACGTATTCCGTTGGGAAATGCGTACCCGTCTGTTCCTGCGTACCGCAGAGTTCTTGTGGCAGGAAGGCCACACGGCTCACGCCACTCGCGAAGAAGCCGAAGAGGAAGCAGTGCGTATGCTGAACGTGTACAGCGAATTTGCCGAGAAATACATGGCAGTGCCCGTTGTCAAAGGTGTAAAGTCGGCCAACGAACGCTTCGCCGGCGCTCTCAACACCTATACCATTGAAGCGATGATGCAGGATGGCAAAGCTTTGCAGAGTGGTACTTCACACTTCTTGGGACAGAACTTCGCCAAAGCTTTCGACGTGCAGTTCGTAAACAAGGAAAACAAACTGGAATACGTATGGGCCACTTCTTGGGGAGTATCTACCCGCTTGATGGGTGCGCTTATCATGACACATTCCGATGACAACGGTCTGGTGCTTCCGCCGCACTTGGCTCCGATACAGGTGGTTATCGTACCTATCTACAAGAATGCCGAAATGCTTGCCAAGATTGACGAGAAGGTGGCAGGCATCGTAGCCAAACTGAAAGCGATGGGCATCTCCGTAAAGTACGACAATGCCGACAACAAACGTCCGGGCTTCAAGTTTGCCGATTACGAGGTGAAAGGTGTACCTGTCCGTCTGGTTATGGGTGGCCGCGACTTGGAGAACAATACAATGGAAGTGATGCGCCGCGATACGCTGGAGAAAGAAACCCGCTCTTGCGACGGTATCGAGGAATATGTAAAAGACCTGCTTGAGGAAATCCAGGCGAATATTTATAAGAAAGCATTGGATTATCGCAACAGCCGTATCACTACGGTGGACAGCTATGACGAGTTCAAGGAAAAGATTGAAGAAGGCGGCTTTATTTTGGCTCATTGGGACGGAACGACCGAAACCGAGGAGAAGATTAAGGAAGAGACCAAAGCCACTATCCGCTGTATTCCGTTCGATTCTTTCGTACCGGGCGACAAGGAGCCGGGCAAATGTATGGTTACGGGCAAGCCGTCTGCTTGCCGCGTGATATTTGCACGTTCCTATTAATAAGGATATTTTTCACTTTGCTGGATGAAGCTTTTTTCATAGTAACCTGTGACGAAGTTTCTTTCCTTTTGTATTCGGCAGATGTTCTAAAAAATGGAGGTGTGCTAAAATTTAGCATGCCTTCTTTCTTATGCACAAAGAAAGTGCATCATTATGAGGTGCCCCAAAAAAGTTAAACGTTCAAAACAGCCAAGGCTATCGAAGTGGTTTATATATACAACAATTCATTCTTCATCAGGCCGGAGAAATTTTCCATCATAGAGTTATTCAGATAGTTTCCTTGGCGGGATATATTTTGTATGATGCCATTATTCTTCAGCATGCTGATAATACTATCCTTGATCTGAGCGCAATAACAGGGTATGGAGGCTCTTGTGTTTCTTAAATGCCTATTTAAGCATATCTGTTACCATTTTCAGGTTAGGGCTGCGGGAGAGTGTATTGTTATTATCTCCCCATTGTATATGTCGCGTATTGTTTCCTATCAAACCTTTATAAAAGTGATAGTGATGTTTCTTTTGCTTTGCTTTCAATCTCATCTGAGACATCAGTTTCTGCATAGTCTTATGATTGATATTGTAGCTTTTAATCGCGTAAAGACAAACAGCTTCTTCTATATTCATAGCGGCCTTTGCTGTCATCATATATTGTCTTGATACATTTTCTTATATCATTATAACCATCATTATCTCTCAGACGCAACAGATGGTAATAAAATACGGAGCGAGCATCTTTACCATTTTGAGAATACTCTCAAGAGGGAATCCTTTCAGTCTTAGTTCTTCGACGGCCCGTGCCCAATCGCGTAGCTGGGCATAGGAGCCTGCTGTTCCCATAGGGGAGTGACGCATACAAGACAGAAATGGCTATGGCTGTCCCAATAGAGTATCAGGAATGCTTTTCCTACTGCCTGATAATCTGCTAATGGCAGGTAGTCGTAAGAAGCATGCAAATTTTTGCTTTATTTCCGTCGGTCAGAGTTACTTCGTGCATTTTGCATCCCGCTGCGGGTTTCGTAGCTAATCGAACTAATATTTAATTAATTGTTCGGTAGCTATTAGCAGATAAAGATATAGTTTTTAGTAATGTGTTGGGGAGAAATTTACTAAGAATAAAAAATCCCCCGTTAAGGACGAGGGAACCTAATGTTTTCACAACGGAATAATCCTTATTGTGATTTGCTTCATTTTAGTTTGGCAAAACTATAAAATAAAAATGAAAAAACAATGCTTGTATTAATAAAAAAAATAACTTTGAATAGCGTATTAAAAAATAATATTATGAAAACGATACTTGGACTTGATTTAGGGAGTAATAGCATAGGATGGGCTGTAATAAATTCTGTAATAGAAAAACAGTCCGAACGAATTTGGATAAAAATGGCAGGGAGTAGAATTATTCCGATGGATTCCGCTGTATTGGGAGATTTTGACAAAGGAAGTTCTATATCACAGACTGCTGAAAGAACTCATTTTAGAGGGGTACGTCGTTTGAGGGAACGACAATTGCTACGCCGTGAACGATTGCATAGAGTTTTGAAGATTCTTGGCTTCTTGCCGGAACATTATTTAAAAGAAATAGATTTTGAAAAGCATCCCGGACAGTTTTTGACAAACTGTGAACCTAAACTGCCGTGGCTTATGGATGAACGAGGAAAATATACTTTTTTATTTCAAGCAGCATTTAATGAGATGCTAGCAGATTTTGCAAAACATCAGCCTTCATTAGTGTCTGATGGTAAAAAAGTACCTTATGACTGGACAATTTACTATCTCCGTAAGAAAGCTTTAACAGAAATGATAAGTAAAGAAGAGTTGGCATGGATTCTTTTGAATTTTAATCAGAAACGTGGTTATTATCAGCTTAGAGGAGAAGAAGAGGAAGATGCTGCAGGAAAATCTGTTGAATTTTATGCATTGAAAGTATTGTCGGTAGAAGCGACTGATGAAAAGAAAGGTCGGGACATATGGTATAATGTGCACTTGGAAAATGGGTGGATATATCGTAGAAGCAGTAATGTTCCATTGGATTGGGAGAATCAGGTAAAAGAGTTTATCGTAACTACTGATTTGAATCCGGACGGTACTCCCAAGCTTGATAAATATGGTGAGGTGAAGCGTTCTTTCAGAGTTCCTAAAGAGGATGATTGGATGTTGATAAAGAAAAGAACAGAGGCAGACATAGCCAATACTCGTAAAACGGTTGGAAGTTATATTTATGATACTTTGTTACAGAAACCGCAACAAAAAATAATAGGGAAACTGGTGAAGACAGTGGAACGAAAGCTTTACAAGGAGGAACTGAATTTGATTTTGCAGAAACAATGTGCTTTTCATGCAGAGTTACGGGATAGAGATTTATATATGAGATGTATTGAAGCATTATATCCGGGTAATGAGATGCGACGGAAAAATATAGTTAACAGGGATTTTATTTATCTGTTAATAGATGATATTTTGTTTTATCAAAGACCATTGAAAACTAAAAAAACATTGATTTCTAATTGTCCTTATGAAGAAAATGAATATGTAAACCGAGAAACTGGCGAGATCAAAAAAGCTCCTTTAAAGTGCATAGCCAAGTCACACCCTCTTTTTCAGGAGTTCCGTTTATGGCATTTTCTTTCAAATATTCGGGTATATCAAAAAGAAAAAAAAGTAAATGGAACTTTACATTTAGATGTGGATGTGACAGCGGAATTTTTGAGAACAGAAGATGATTATGTAGCTTTATTTGATTGGTTGAATTCTCGAAAGGAAATAGATCAGAAAGCTTTTCTGAAATATCCAAAATTTGGATTGAAAAAGGAAATCGATAATTATCGTTGGAATTATGTTGAGGATAAGTTGTATCCATGTAATGAGACGAGATATGCGATTCTTTCCCGTTTGGAGAAAGTCGGCGTTAGTATTGATTTTTTGTCAGATGAGAAAGAAACAGTCT
>NZ_JBCODG010000033.1:6095-51107 GCF_040928965.1 Bacteroides sp. 2201st1_D9_2201SCRN_220225
GCCTTACGGACCTTTGCAGTTAAGAACGGATTAAATGAATCTTTTGTAGAAGTATTCAAAAAATTTCCTCCTTTTAAATCTGAATATGGAGCATATTCTGCCAAGGCAATAAAGAAATTGTTGCCTTTGATGAGATGTGGAAAGTATTGGGATACATCTTTGATTGATGATGCGACGAGAGATAGGATAGAAAGGATAATAACAGGTGAGTATGATAGGAATATAGCTGCTAAGGTTAGAGAAAAGGCGATAAACTTGTCGGATATATATTGTTTTAAGAGACTTCCGCTATGGTTGGCTTGCTATGTTGTATATAATCGTCATTCTGAAAATAAAGAAATTGCTAAATGGGAAACTCCGGCGGATATTGATGCTTATTTGGCTTCTTTCAAACAACATTCACTACGCAATCCTATTGTAGAACAGGTGATAACAGAAACACTGAGGGTTGTTAGGGATATTTGGAAACAGGTTGGGAAAATTGATGAAATTCATATTGAATTAGGACGTGAGATGAAGAGTCCTGCGGACAAACGAAAAAGAATGACTGCACAAATTCAAGAGAATGAAAAAGCTAATCTACGTATAAAGACATTACTTGTTGAATTTATGAATCCGGAATATGAGGTTGAGAATATTCGTCCCTATTCACCAAGTCAGCAAGAAATATTGCGAATTTATGAGGATACGGTTTTGAAAAGAGAAGAACCGATTCCGGAAGATATAGATGCAATATTGAAAAAATTCAATAATAGCAAATTACCGACAAAATCAGAGTTTTTACGTTATAAATTATGGCTGGAGCAGAAGTATCGTTCGCCTTATACCGGTGAGTTGATACCTTTAGGAAAATTGTTCACGACTGCGTATGAGATAGAACATATAATTCCTCAGTCTCGCTATTTTGATGATTCTTTTTCTAACAAAGTGATATGTGAATCTGCTGTGAATAAACTGAAAGATAATCAATTGGGGTATGAGTTTATTAAGAATCATCATGGGCAGAAAGTTGAAGTGGGTTTTGGGAAAAAGGTAGAAATTCTTTCTGTGGATAGTTACGAACGATTTGTAAAAGAACAATATGCTAAATCAAGCGTGAAAATGAAGAAATTGTTGATGGATGATATTCCCGAACAATTTATTGAACGCCAATTGAACGATAGTCGGTATATCAGTAAGGTTGTCAAAGGGCTTTTATCGAATATTGTTCGTGAAAAGAATGATAATGATGGATATGAACCAGAGGCTGTTTCAAGAAATGTGTTAGTTTGTACGGGAAACGTGACGGACAGGTTGAAAAAGGATTGGGGAATGAATGATGTTTGGAACTGTATTGTATATCCTCGTTTTGAACGTTTAAACGCTTTGACTGGAACACAGTGCTTTGGACATTGGGAGAATAAAGATGGAAAAAAAGTTTTTCAGACGGAATTACCCCTTGAATATCAGAAAGGGTTTAGCAAGAAGCGTATTGACCATAGGCATCATGCTATGGATGCAATAGTGATAGCTTGCGCTACGCGGAATCATGTGAATTATTTGAGTAATGAGTCTGCAAGCCGGAATACCAATATTTCCCGTTATGATTTGCAGAGATTGTTGTGTGATAAGAATAGAGTAGATGGTGGTGGTAATTATAGATGGGTTATAAAGAAGCCATGGAATACTTTTACGCAAGATACAAGGGAGGCATTGGATAAAATAGTGATTAGTTTAAAGCAGAATTTACGTATAATAAATAAAACAACTAATATTTATCAACATTTTGATATAACAGGAAATCGTATTTATAAAAAACAGGAAATTGGTGATAATTGGGCTGTTCGTAAGCCAATGCATAAGGATACAGTTTTTGGGGCGGTGAATTTGCGAAAAGTAAAAAGGGTACGGTTGTCTGTAGCTTTGGATACTCCTACTATGATTGTTGATAAGAGAGTGAAAGGTAAGGTTCTTGAATTGTTATCATATAAATATGATAAGAAGAAAATTGAAAAATATTTCAAAGAGAATGTTTTCTTTTGGAAAGATTTGGACATAGCTGAAGTTGCAGTCTATTATTTTACAGAAAATACTTCTGAACCTTTGGTCGCAGTACGTAAATCACTTGATTCAACTTTCAATGAGAAGAAAATAAAAGAATCAGTAACGGACACTGGCATACAGAAAATTCTTTTGAATCATTTATCTGTAAAGGGGGGAAAAGCGGATTGGGCTTTTTCTGCAGAAGGAATAGAAGAAATGAATCGTAATATTTTACAGTTGAATGATGGAAAAAAGCATCAGCCAATATATAAGGTGAGAGTGTATGAATCACGTGGAAATAAATTTAGCGTTGGTGTATCAGGTAATAAAGGAACTAAATGGGTAGGAGCTGCTAAAGGTACTAATTTATTTTTTGCTATTTATGTAACAGAAAATGGAAAAAGGACGTATGTGACTGTCCCTTTAGACGTGGCTATAGAACGTGAGAAACAAGGGCTTATTCCTGTTCCTGATAGAAACGATAAAGGGGATAAACTATTGTTTTGGTTATCTCCTAATGATTTGGTGTATCTGCCAACTGAAGAAGAACGGGAGTTGGGTAGGATAAATGAACCAATAGATAGGGGGAGGATTTATAAAATTGTAAGTTTTACAGGAAATCGTCTGTATGGAGTCCCTTGTAATGTTGCTAATGTAATAGTTGATAAATTAGAATATTCTTCATTAAATAAAGTGGAATTGACAGATGCTAAAGAGTCAATAAAAGAAATATGTATTCCTATAAGAGTTGATAGATTGGGGCATATAATAGAAGTTAAGTATAGAATAAATGAATAGTATAAAGTTATTTCAAGAAAAGAAAATCCGTTCTATGTGGAATGAAGAAGAACAACAGTGGTACTTTTCAGTTGTTTATGTAGTTGGTGTGTTGGCTGATATCGTGAATTCTACGGACTATTTGAAGAAGATGCGAAAATGGGATGAAGAATTGGCTACTTATCTGGGGACAAATTGTCCCCAAGTAGAAATGTTGACAGATACAGAAAAAAAGAAAAACTTTGGTAACAAATGTATAGGAAATAGAAAATTCGGAATTAGTTCAGGAGTGTATGAAAGAACTGTATGAGCAGAAAGGTTATCCAAAGGATTGGATTGACAAACGTTTGAGAGGACCTACCATTCATCAGAATTTGACGGATGAGTGGAAAGAAAGGGGAGCTATGGAAAAGTGACTATGCTATTCTTACGCCAGAAATATCTAAGGCAACGTTGGGATTAAGCCCTTCGGATTAAAATATATAAAGGACTGACAAAGAAGAATTAGAACCTTTGTGACTATATGCTCGATTTAGAATTGATATTCGCGATGCTTGGCGAACACGTCACTACGGAAATTTCTCAGAAAGAAAAACCATATACATTTACTATTGAAAAGTAAGTTGTACAGTGTGGTGGAAATGTTGTTGAAGTAGTGCGTGAACAAGCTGAAAAAGAACTAGGTAGAAGTATTATTTTTTCCGACAATTTTTGTTGGATTCAGATAATCATGATGATACCTTAAAACTTCCTTTTGAGGAAAACAACGAATGAATAACTTTAAAATCTGTATACTATGATTAAGAAAACATTTTATTTTGGAAGTCCAGTTTATCTCTCTTTGAAAAATGCTCAGTTAGTGATTAAATTACCAGAGGTCATAAAAAACGGTGCTTTGTCCGAGGGTTTCAAGCAAATATCTGAGGTGACTAAGCCGATAGAGGATATTGGGATAGTGGTATTGGATAACAAGCAGATAACCATTACTTCGGGAGTGTTGGAGGCTTTACTTGAAAAGAATTGTGCAGTTATAACTTGCGATTCTAAAAGTATGCCGGTTGGTTTGATGCTTCCTTTGTATGGAAATACGACACAAAATGAGAGGTTCCGACAGCAAATTGGTGCTTCTTTGCCATTAATGAAACAACTTTGGCAACAAACGGTAAAAGCTAAAATAGAAAATCAGGCAGCGGTATTGAATAAATGTGTTGGAGAGGAAATAAAGTGTATGAAGATATGGGCTACTGATGTGAAAAGTGGAGATCCGGACAATTTGGAGGCTCGTGCAGCTGCTTATTATTGGAAAAAATTGTTTAAGATAGAAGGTTTTACAAGGGATAGGGAAGGTATTCCACCTAATAATCTGTTGAATTATGGGTATGCTATTTTGCGGGCAGTCGTTGCCCGTGGTTTGGTTGCAAGTGGACTTTTGCCCACTTTGGGAATACATCATCACAACCGTTATAATGCTTATTGCCTGGCAGATGATATAATGGAGCCTTATCGCCCCTATGTGGATAGGTTGGTATATGATATGATTAAGGGAGGAGAAATAAATTGTAGAGAATTGGCTAAAGAACAAAAAGTACAACTGCTTACTATTCCTACGTTGGATACTATTATTTCGGGAAAACGTAGTCCGTTGATGGTAGCTGTTGGGCAAACTACAGCTTCTCTGTATAAATGTTTCAGCGGTGAGTTGCGCAGAATATCTTATCCTGAGATGTAATGGAACGGTTTAGCGAATATCGTGTTATGTGGGTACTTGTACTATTTGATTTGCCAACCGAAACAAAGAAAGATAAAAAGGCATATGCAGATTTTAGAAAAAATCTGCAAAAAGATGGATTTACAATGTTTCAATTTTCTATATATGTTCGTCATTGTGCAAGTAGTGAAAATGCGGAGGTACATATAAAAAGAGTCAAATCGATTTTACCTGAACATGGAAATGTTGGAATAATGTGTATTACAGACAAACAATTTGGGAGTATAGAACTTTTCTATGGGAAAAAGACTATAGATGTGAATACTCCCGGACAACAGTTAGAATTATTCTGAAAAGAAAATCCCGCTATATGGCGGGATTTTTTTGGGGGAAACCACATCTTTTTTTAATTCTAATATTTAATATAAATCTTTGTATATTAGGTTACTATTAATAATGAGCTGTTTCCAATGGTTCAAAGATACTAAAACTCGCCCGATTTCGGATGGATTTAGGAAGAATAATGTAAACTATTGGGCTTTCAGGGAGATACGCAGCATTATTCCGCATTTGTAAATGTGTGCTTTGAAGCCGTTTTTTGAATAGTTAAGCGAAAAAATTGCTACCTATCCGTTGCCCATTCCAGTTGTATGGATTTGTTTGAAAATCCTTTCTGCTCCGACCGTAAAGAACGCAGTTTCATCATTTTGGCTTAGCGAAGGTACTTATTTTTTTTGAGATATGAAAAATATAGGTTCCGGAAGTCAATGGTGATAGCTTTGTCGATGTCTGACGATATTTTACATGCCGATGATTAACTCTGTCTCTGTTAATTTTGCAAACAATGGAACAGATTATGAATCAGACAGATGTAAAGGTTTCGTTCTACCTTAAAAAGAGCGAGGCGGATGCCGGGGGAAACTGTCCCGTGATGGCACGGCTTATTGTCGGCAAGCACTCTGAAACAGCATTCAGTGTCAAGTTTCGTGTGCCACAGTCATTGTGGTCATCCGGACGGGCGTGTGGAAAAAGTGTTGCGGCAAGAGACATAAACAACAGACTGGATGAAATACGTGCTGCCGCGCTCGGCATCTATGCGGAACAATCTGCAATCCGTGAGGATGTAACAGCAGAGGATGTAAAGCATCAACTTTTGGGTATGGCTTCGGAACAAGAAACCCTATTAAGCTATTTCAGACTTTTCATTAGAAATTTCGAGAAACGCGTTGGGATCAATCGTACGGAAAAGACATTGAGGGCTTACCGCAATTCCTACAATCATCTGGTACGTTTTTTACAGATGCAATATAAGCTGTCAGATATCCCTTTTGCCGCATTGGACCGTTCTTTCATTGAAAAATATGACTTGTATCTACGTACGGAATGTTGTCTGGCTTCAGGCACAATAGTCAATCTTACCGTCCAACTGAAAACAATTGTCGGAGAAGCTATTGCTGACGGTATAATAACAGTATTCCCGTTTGTCGGATATGAACCGATACATCCGAAACCGGAACAGAAATATCTCACCTCCGAAGAATTGAATAGGATTATGACAACACCTCTCCATGATCAGATTCTTTATCATGTGAGAGATATGTTCCTGTTTTCCTGTTATACGGGTATTCCCTATAGCGACATGTGTCTGCTGACAAATGAAAACCTTTCTCTCGCGGAAGATGGTACCTGGTGGATCAGGAGTTCTCGCAAGAAAACCGGTGTAGATTTTGAAATACCGCTTATGGAACTGCCGTTCCATATTATTGAAAAATACCGCGATATGGCTCCTGAAGGAAAGCTTCTCCCCATGTATTCCAACAGTTCATTGAATCGTTATTTGAAACGCATCGCCGAAATTTGCGGTATAGGACGTAAGCTGGTCTTCCATGCAGCCCGTCATACCTATGCGACAGAAATTACACTTTCCCATGGCGTACCGCTTGAAACGGTCAGCAAGATGTTGGGGCACAGTCGTATTGAGACCACACAGCATTACGCAAAGGTGACAGACAATAAGATAGATACAGATACGAAAGCATTGGATAAAATAATTGCTGAGCGGTTTTCTGTAGTTATTTGATAATGGCAAAAAATAGGATATGAAAAGAAATACTGACAATATGGAAATCAAACGTCGCAGTACATTTGCGATACTGTTTTATATAAACCGCACCAAAGTCCGTAAGGATGGAACGTGCCAGTTGCTGTGCAAGATAAGCATAGATGCCAAATGGGAACAGATAGGAACGAAAGTATCCGTCAATCCGGCCATCTGGAATCCTGAAAAAGGACGGGCTGACGGCCGCAGTGAGAATGCAATTACCGTCAACCGGGCTATTGATGATCTGACCAAAGAAATCAAGGAGCATTACAGGCGGATTAAGAACAGTCTGGGATTTATTACGGCAGAGCAGGTGAAGAATGCCGTGATGGGAGTCGGTCAGAAACCGCTAACTCTGCTGGCTCTTTTCAGAGAGCATAACGAGGAGTTTAAGAAACGTATCGGTGTGGATCGTATAAAGGAGAGTTATGATTCCTACTTACGTTCATATAAGCACCTTTCGGCTTTCGTGCAGGAAAAACGCGGCGTAGAGGATGTACTGCTACGTAGTCTTGACCGTGTGTTCTACGATGACTTTGAACTTTTTCTCAGGACGGACAGGAATTTAAGCCCGAAGAGCGTGCATGAACATCTTTACAGGCTGAAGAAGATGACCATGCGGGCTGTCAGCCAGGGAACAATCCGCCGTGATCCGTATTGTCGCCTTCATCCTGAACTGCCCAAACGGAAAAGTCGTCATCTGAAGCTGGAAGATCTGAAGACGCTGCTTACAACACCTGTCGAGAAGCCACAGCTTCAGTTTGTAAGGGATATGTTCATCTTCTCCACTTTTACCGGACTTGCCTATACGGATTTGAAAAAATTGAGGGTAAATGATATTACCCAATCTGAAGACGGTTCATGGTGGATCCATATCCATCGCCAGAAAACAGGAACACTGTCTTCTGTCCGATTGCTGGATATTCCGTTGAAGATAATAGAAAAATATCGGGAACAGAGAAAGGATGACAAGGTCTTCAATCTGTATAGTCGTACGTATTTCATTATGCTCGCCCACCAGTTGGGTGAAGTTTACGGATTTGAACTTACATTTCATAAGGCACGACACAATTTCGGAACCCATATAACCCTTTCATTAGGTGTTCCAATCGAGACAGTCGGTAAAATGATGGGGCACATGCGTATTGAGACCACGCAGCTTTACGCCAAAGTGACTGACAGGAAAGTGGACGAGGACATGAAACGGCTGAAAGCAGCCGGAATGGATCGGATTCCTGGTCTGTATGAAGAAGATGTTATTGTCAGGAAACGAAGAAGGAGATTCGGATACCAATTGTCCGACAACAAAGAAACGACCTTGTAAAGAGGCCGTTTCTTTTACTTTTGCTTCATACCCATCGCTGTTCTTCCCTGCATCTTTTATAAGCGTCATCAAGAACTTTTTGTATGTCTGACTCTTTGTAAAGGGCTTTTCCCTGCACAAGATAGTAAGGTATCACACCGAGGGTCCGGTATTCCTGCAATGTACGCCGGCTTACTTTCAACAGCTTTGAAAGTTCCTCGTCCGTGAGGAAATAATCACCGTGAAATGTGGGCCTTGGAGTCGTCCGTATTGCGTCTATCATGCGCTCCATGTTTTCCAGCCCTTTGAAAATAGTATCAATCCGCTGGTCTTTTCTGTTTATAAGATCGTAACTCATGGCTTTCTTTTTTGTGGGTGATAACTTGATTCCAACAGGCTTTGTACATCTTCCGGTTTGTAGAAGAACTTGTTCTTGATCCGGGTGAAAGGCAACAGTCCTTTCTCGCGATATACCTGAAGTGTTCTTTTGGATATTCGGAGAATCCCGCATACCTCCTGATTGTCCATCCATTTTTTCAGTCCCGCGTCTTTGGTCTGACTACATAGACCGATGACTTTTTTCTCAATCAGGCTGAGGCGGACAACCAATTCGTCAAAGGTCTGTTTTTCCATACATATAATTTCCATACCGTCATTTTATTAGGATTGAAGACCGAGTTCCTTTTTTATTTTCGCCGGCAGCACCTTTCCCTTTTTGTTCAGGAAGTCCTGGACTTCCGAAGCTTTGTAATAGGTACGTCCGTCAATCATGTAGTATGTGACGAGCTTCTTCTGGCGGTAGCGTGCAAGGGTACGCTTGGTAACACCAAGGAGTTCGCACATATCCTGGTTGTCAAGCAGCTTGTCACCCTCAAGGGCGGCCGTCTGCCTGTTCATGCGGTTCAGTCTGTCATCTATCCTGTCAAACCGTTCCATTATCTGATGGAGCATCATCTGGAATGTCTCCCTGTCTATCTGTATCATAATGAATTCTGTTTTTAGTGTAATAATTCCATTTTTTACACCGTGTTGCGCAACAGGTTTCATTATGATATAGGCCAAAACATGGACCAATGCAGCAATACACACCCACATAAAAATATATCCCACTGGATTACAGTGAGATAAAAAATAGAAATTCAAAAAGACATGTTTGGGTAACGTTGCAGAAACATTGCAGTTGCGAGAAGCTATTGCAATGTTTTGCGATATATCAGACGGCAAATACCGTTACGGAAACTTTTTGAGGAGTGCAGATTCCAGGAGCAGGAATCAAGAAAATCAGATATTCGTATTCCATGGCCGGAAATTACAGGCAGCATATAGATGACAATTTCGTCGGGAAGGTGATATACAGACAGTCTGCGTAATATTTCCGTATCTTCACGTTCGGATATTATTGCCTGGAATATGGAATCAGAGGAAGTGGTATCCTTGAAACAGATAAGATCGACCATCGGGTAGTCAGGGGCTATGGAAAATGTGCTGTGCTGTTTCCAGAGAAGGAATCCGTTCCTGTCTTCTCTTATCCATTCCATCAGCCTGTCATCATCCGGGAAGTAACCGTCGATGGTCATTGCGAATACGATCTGAATTTTTGCCATACCTCTACCTGTTATAAATAAAAGCGTGAAACTCACACATTTTCAGGTAGGGGCTCTGGTAAGCCCATTGTAGATAATGCATGAGCTCACGCTATTTTTAGGCATAGCATAAGCTGCACGCAAAAGTCTCTACAATTTGAAATTTACCAGATTCCTACCTGAGACGTCTTGCGACTTATGTATAATAGGCGACAGCCGCTTTGCGGCGTCGTCATATTTTATTTCAAAATACAGACATGGCCAATAGACCAGTCTGTTACAAAATTAGTCATTTTGCTGGAATTACAGGCAATTCACTGCAAAAAATATTCATTTCAGCCCATATTTGTTCATCTTACGGTACAGTGTAGCAGGATTGATGCCGAGCAGTTCTGCCGTTTTTTTCCGGTGGCCGCCTGTGGCTTTTAGAGCCTTGATGATGGACAGTTTTTCTTCTGTCATGCCATCATAATAGACAGAATTTGCAGATACGGTATTCGTATTGATGCCGATATCCATGCACTCCGGTTCGATGACCGGTTTTTCTGTCAGCAGCACGGCCCTTTTTATCTTGTTCTGCAACTCCCTGATGTTCCCCGGCCATTCGTAGGAAAGGAGAAGCTGCTGGGCTTCTATGGAAAATCCTTCCGTATTTCTTCTCAGTTTGGTGGAAGATTCTTTCCTGAAAAATTCCGCGAGTGGCAGAATGTCTTCGGGACACTGGCGTAATGGAGGTTGCGTTATCTCAAATTCTCCCAGTCTGTGATAAAGGTCTTCACGGAAGCGTCTTTCCGCTATGGCTTTGGGAATATCCTCGTTCGTGGCCGCAACTATTCTTACATCCGCATGTCTTTCCTTGCTGTCCCCTACAGGTATGTACGTGTTTTCCTGCAAGACTCTTAAAAGGACAGACTGTACGGAATAAGGCAGCGTCCCTATTTCATCCAGAAACAGTGTCCCTCCTTTTGCAAGATCGAAATATCCCTGTCTGGCTGTATCAGCTCCGGTGAATGCCCCTTTTGCATGGCCGAACAGAAGTGAAGCCGCGAGCTCCCCGGGAATGGCTCCGCAGTTTACCGCGACAAACGGAGCTTCATGCCTGTCGCTGTAGTTATGTATCATCCTCGCAACCGATTCCTTACCGGTACCGTTTTCCCCCAATATCAGTACCGACATATCGGATGGAGCGACCAGTTTTGCCTGTTTTTCACATTTTACGGCTTGTGCGCTTGTCCTTTTGAACAGATGCTTTTCACCGTTCCAGATAGCGGACATGTGCTTGAGGAATGTATCCACAAGTTCAAGGAGTTGTTCCCTGTGAACCGGTTTCACCAGATAGTCCTTTGCTCCGAGTTTGATCGCACGCACCGCGTCAGGATAGGAAGCGTATTCGGTCATTACCACAAATGGAATATGAATGTGTTCCCGGTTTATCCATTCAAGCAGTTCTATGCCATTTCCTTGAGGCAGTCTTACATCTGAAAGAATCAGGGCAATATTTTCGGCTTTCAGTACTCTTTTTGCCGCAGGTTCATCCATGGCGGTTGTGACAGCATAGCCGCAACGTTCAAGCCAGTCCCTTTGCAGTTGGGACAAGGCTACGTTATCTTCAACTATCAGTATTTTCCTTTTCATTTTCCTGTCTGATTAAACTGTTTATCTCATTTTCTGCTGCCGAGACAAGTCTGTCAAGGCTGGTTGTTATTTTCAAGGTCCATTCTTTCATGACCTGATCTCCGGAGCTGTCATCGTGGACAAGGTTTCTGTATTCTTGCAATTCTTCTGCAATTCCGAGCATTTCCCACATGGGAAACATCCGGTGTATTATCTCCTTTATCCGCATTCTATCCTTATTCCTTATTGCTTCCACAAGTTCTTCCTTGTTCGTTTCGGATTCTTTTACAAGCATTGTCAATACCTTGCGTTTGTTTCCGGAATCCGATATGAGCGGCCTGAAATCTATTGATTGTGATTCAGGCTTGTTCATCTTTTCCATAATAGAGGACAGGAACAGAAGCAGTTCCGGGCTTGAAAAAGGCTTATGGATACATCCGGTGAAACCAGCCTTGATGAAATTCTCCTTCTCTTCATCTCCTCTTGCAGTCATGGCAGCTATCGGAATGCTTCGTGAACTGCCAATATTGGAGTTGCGCAGCAGATTGAGCAGACTGAAGCCGTTGGTTCCCGGCATTTGTATATCTGTAAGTATCAGATCATAATCCTCTTTTCTCAAAAGACAGACCACTTCTTTTACATTTTGGCAGGCATGACAACTGACTCCATTCCTTTCCAGGATGTCGCGTGTTATTTCCATCTGGACAGGATCGTCTTCCACGACTATGATACGGTGTGGAAGTCTTTTTGCCGGATCTGGAAGCGTTGTGCATTTTTCCTCAATTGTTTCTGATGTTTCTTTCAGCGGAATGCTCACCTTGAATGTACTGCCTTCTCCGATTTTGCTTTCCACGGAGATATTTCCTTTCAGTAAGGTTACGAGTCCTTTTGTAATGGAGAGGCCAAGTCCGAAACCTTCAGGACAAATCTCTACTGCTGCCCTTTCAAATGGAGAAAATATGCGTTTTAAGGTTTCTTCGCTCATGCCGATACCTGTATCCCTGACTGTTACTGTCAGAATATCGTTTCTGAATATGGCAAAGAATCCAATAGAACCGGATTCTGTAAATTTTATGGCATTGGACAGCAGGTTGCTGATTATTTGCTCTATGCGGTCCGCATCGCCGGTAACGGTAATGTCGGTTCCGATAAAGTCTCCGGATAGCATTATTCCCTTGTCATTGGCTATGCGTCCATATTCTTTTTCGATGTCTGAAAGGAAGGTATTCAAGCGGAATGGAATTTCATTTAGAGTTTCCTTGGCCTCATTCAGGCGTGACAGGTCCAGAAGGCTGTTTACCAGCCGCATGATATGTCCAGTAGAGCTCAGGATGTTGTTCAGATAGGAATTTCGCCGTTTTCTGTCTTTGGTATCCATTGCCAGTTCTGCACTTCCCCGGATGGCATTCAGGGGGCCCCGAATGTCATGAGAGAGCGTGATGATAATCTTTTTGCGTATCTCCAGCATTTTACGGTTATGCAGGTCTGAGTCCTCAAGTTCTTTTCTCTTGCGGTGTTTTCTGTGTATATCCTTGGTTATGAATATGGATAGGAACAAGGCGCATAATAAGGCTGCTGATGATATGATACATATTGTGTCGAATGCTTCTTCCCTAAGTTCAGAAACCCTTTGATGCCGTTCTGCAGTACGCTCCAGGGCGTCTTTTTCCAATTCATTGATCAGTCTGGAGATGTTCCGGTTGAGAATATGGTTCTTATGCTCAAGAGAGTCCGCGAGTGATTCAAAAAGCCGGTTTTGCCTTTCCAGTACCTCGTACATTTCATCCCCGAACTTTCGGATGTTATGGGCGTTATCGGTTTGTCCGGCTTTTTGCTGTATTGATGTTTCTGTTTCCTTCTGTTTCCTTTTCCGGGAAAAAAGGCGGCTCAGAAAATTTTTCTTTTCAGGTTTCGTCGGTTCCGTATGTAATATTGTAGCGGAAGAAGTCATTTTTCTTTCCAGTACCGGAAGCTGACTTGAGAGGATACTGTCCATCTGTGTGAGTACGGAAGGGATATTCTTCAAAGAACGGATATGGTCATGCTTTTGATTGAGTAGGAACTCGACTGTATCAATGCGTGCCTGCTGAAGGGAGTCGGTATATACTTTTCTCAGTTCATCAAGCATGAAGAAGACCCTGTTCTCTTTTTCATTGTACTCTTTTTGGTCCGATATGTCACGCAGATATGCCGATTCGTTGTCCAGAAAGAGTGAAACAAGCGCTTTGAATGTCCTGCTGGTCAGTTCCCGTTGTGCAAGCATTGCGTTCTCTTCCGCTTCTGCTTCCGCAAAAACCTTTTTTTCATGCCATAAAGCAGCGATGATTCCTATAACCAGCAGTGTCAGGATAGTGTAACCGGCAAATATTTTTATTAGCAGGGAACCCGAAGGTTTTATTGGATTTTCTTTTTTCGTTTCCATAACCTTGTATCGTGATTTTTACAAAGTTACGGAGGTGACGATGAAGTGATGTTCTGATTACTAACGGATTTTTTCTGATTTTTATCGGACTGTGTCGGCAAGCAGTTCTTTTCTTAACTGCAAGGGAGTTTTGTTAAAATTCCGTTTGCAATAGTCGGAGAAGGTTGACTCTGACTTGAAGCCGTTGTTTTCCGCTACCCGATATAACGGTATCGCCGGATTTTTTAGCATTCCTGCTATTCTCTTTTTCTTCCTTTCACGTAGCCATTGTGATACGTTCATGCCGAATTCATGCTTGAACCGTTCCCGGAATACGGTATTCGACATGTGGCATTTTTTCGCGAGCTCCTCTCCGGTCATATTTGCTGTAACCCGCAAAAGGACTGTTTCTCTGAAACCTGCTCCCTTGAAATCCGGGATATATTTTTCTGCAAGACGGAAATCGGATTCGGTCATGAAAGAATCGTTTGTTTTCATGTGCCGTTTGAATTCGCTGATGACATTTCCGGCCATAAGGTTATACAGGAAGTTCAGGTGCGGATATTCTTCTTCCGGGCTTATTGCATGAAGAATTTTAGCGCAAACCAACAGGCCGTGGGCATTACGGTTTTTGTATTGGTACATATAGGTATCGATTACGTAGCCGAGCACTCTATTGTTCCGACAGAAACTTGCCAGTATGTATAGCGCGGTTTCAGTCTTGTTTTCAAGCGAAGGGACTGACTGTAGTTTTCTCAGTTTTTCTGTCAGCCATATCATGGCCGGTATGTTCTCGGACAAAGGTTTCAGGATGGTCCAAGTCCGTGGAATACGGATATCTGTCTGCCGGACAGCTTCGGCAACTTTGAGTACCCATTCCTCCCATTGTGTCCGGAATGAGTCGTGTTTAAGAGATTCTATAAGTATGTATTCCATGATTCGTAAGTTTCTGTGCAAAAATAAAATTTCTTGTATGACAGAGCAAATAATGGTTACCGAAACTTTTTGATTCTGTGCACTTTTCGTTAAATTTGCAAACGGCAGATGCCGTTGTTTTCTTAAAAGTATTATTATGGAATGGTTTGAAAAGGTCAAAGAATTCATAACCGGTTTCCCGCAGTTGCTTCAGACAAGCCCGAGGTACGGTTATCTGGTAGTGGCGGCAATACTGCTGCTGTGGCTTTTGGGTATAATCTGCGGATGGAAGTGGACCTATACACGTCCGGGTAGCTGGGGCGGGAATTTCTGGCTGGATACACTCGGACCAAAGGCTTTCCGTTTCTGGCTGGGGGTGATCCTTGCCGTCGGGATAGGACTGGCTTTGTTTCTGTTCTCTATTTCCGGCAAGTAGCCGAACATTCTTTCCTCAGATGAAATCTGTAAACATAAAAAAGAGATTGAGTATGAAAACAATTCCAATTATGACCTTCTTCCTGTGTACGGCGATGTATGCCCAGGCACAGCTTAACATCGTTCCCAAGAGCAATGGACTGAAAGAGTACACGGTGACAAATGCCCTTCCCTATGACAGCCTGACGAACGTGGAGAAGCGGAGTTTCGCTTCCCTTCCGGGACAGACCCTGTACATGCACGGGGCGAAAAATGACGGGGACGGCTACTGGGATGCCTTCTACACATCCAACTTCCTTGCCGGGGATGACCGGACGGTGTACAAGGCGGTCAATATCAGTTCGACCCCCGCTAAAGAGGTGGTCGGAAAATATTACGAGGTGGTGAAGGTCTGGACCAAGACAGACTACCTGTCGGCAGGATGCTGCCTGCTGCTTCGTGAAAAAGAAAGCGGCGATGAGATGTATTATAACCCGTTCAGGTATCCGCTGAGCATGACCTGTTTAGGGTATTATGAGAAACTGAAACGCTTTGTCGGGCAGACATTCCTGTCGCTTGCCAAGGCCGTGGAGACCGAGGACGGTCAGGTCATTACCCCGGCTGAAGGTGCGGAGTACCGTTGTGTGGACGTCGGCCTGAAGATGAACAGTGACGGGGCGTTTCTGCTGATGGAGGATGCTGACGGTGTACGAGTGGAAGCATTTCCTATAGGCGGTGACGAGGTGTATGAGTTTGTAAGCACTGCACGTATCGGCCAGCTGGAAAAACGGTACGGCAAGAAATACGGGAAGCTGATTGCCTTCCGCAAGGTCGATACCGGCATGACGAGGGAAATGGTCATCTCCGCATGGGGTGAACCATACCACAAATCGGAAGTCAAAAAGGAAGGCAGGACTCTGGAGACTTTGCGCTTTTCCGACGACCGCTGTGTGGAACTGCTTGACGGGAAAGTACAGTATGTGCACGTCTATTGAATGGAGGCGCATCTTTGCCTGTAAAGTCCCAGGCGAGATTTGCGTTTATCGTTTATTAACAGACAAAAGCACCAAAAAATCAGGGAAAAATACCTATCTTGCGTAACCCTATTTAATAGAGGAAACATTGTCCAAAACAGTAATTAAAAAAGAATTGATATGGACATATACCAGAACAAGCCCAGAATCAAACTTACGCCTACCGTCAGGTATGGTAGGAAGTTCATTGAGGCAGCCTTTGATGATGACAGCCTGCGGATACCTTTGTCTAAAGAGGAAGGCATTCAACTTGTGGGCGGCAAAGCCTATTTGCCGGAAGAGCACTTTGTGCTTGCGGAGTTCTTTGACCGTTATGTAAAGATGGCTTTTATCGACTATTCCTCCATCAGGGAGCTGGGGCCCAGGAAACAGGAAGACAGTCGTCCGCCTCTTCCGGAAGGTTATCTGGAGAAATTGGAGCAGGTGCGGTACAGCGGACATACTGTCAGGGTTTATACATCCTATTTCCGGGATTTCCAGCAACATTTCAAAGGTCGTGACATCGGGACGATCACTTCCGGTGAGATAAATGACTATCTGCTTTACCTTATTCACGAGAAAAACATATCCTCTTGCCAGCAGAACCAGAGAATCAATGCCATCAAGTTTTATTATGAGAAGGTACTCGGACAGGAACGCCGATGCTACAAGGTGAACCGTGCAAAACGGGAAAAGACACTGCCCGACGTGTTAAGCAAGGAAGAGATAAAAAAGATACTTGATGTGACAGCGAAAGACCTGCGCTTCTTCTGTGTGTTTTCCATACTTTATTCCGCCGGGTTGAGAATCAGTGAACTTTTGAATTTGAAACCCGGAGACATCAGTGAGTCACGTTTCATGATCCGGGTGCGACAGGGAAAAGGCAGGAAAGACCGCTATACCCTGCTGTCCAAACCATTGATGAAGAAGTTGGCAGAATACAATCGACTGTACAGACCGAAAGTGTGGTTCTTTGAGCGCAGGCCTGGAGAGCCTTTCACGGAAAGCATCATATCGAAACGCTTGAAGGCTGCCGCACTTGAAGCCGGCATAACGAAACGTATTTATCCTCACCTGTTACGTCATTCCTTTGCCACGCATCTATTGGAGCAAGGCACTGACATTAAGATTGTAAAGGAGCTTATGGGACATAACAACATTAAGACAACGGAAAGATATGTACATATAGCTGATACATTCAAAAGCAATATCAAAAGCCCGTTGGATGACCTGTTGACAGAAGAGGAATAGATATGATACTTAGAAAAAATAACAGCCAAATCGGCTGATAGCATAACATTCAAGACAATAAACAACTAATAATCAAAAGATTAGATGTTGAAATAGAGTAAAAAAGGATTTGTGTGCGAGCTATGAAAGAAGTGCTAAACGACATATATACAGACGGTTGCAAAGAAAAGAAGTACCGCTTGTCCGATTTCTTCAATCGGTGGTGGGATGAATACGCACAGCACCCGGCGGAGTACATCACCCCCGAACAGTACAAGGCGGTGAACGCTATCCGTGTATGTCGCACAACCACTTTGGGGATAGACACATACGTTTGTCCCGATTGTGGGGAAGTACGGGAAATCAGCCATAGTTGCAAACACCGTTTTTGCCCGTCATGCGGCTGGCGTGACACGCTGAAATGGGCGGCACGCATGAAAGAAAAGATGCTGCGGGTGCCGCACCGCCATGTGGTGATGACCTTGCCGCATATCCTGCTGGACTTGGTGAAGCGCAACAGGAAAGAAATGCTGAATATACTGATGCGTACTTCGGCTGAAACGCTGAAAGACTGGATGATGCACAAGTTCGGCTTGAAAACCGGAGTGATTGCCGTACTGCATACCTACGGGGAAACGAAACAGCTCCATGTACACACGCACATGATTATGTCATGGGGCGGCATAGATAACGACGGTAAGATAGTCATCCCCGAACATGACTACGTGCATATCCCCTCTATCTGTAAGGTATTCCGCTACAAGTTTGAACACGCCCTGATAGGGTTGTTCGATGCGGGCAGGTTGGAGCATGATTTCCACGACCGCATGGAGTTTATGGGCTTCATCAAAAAGGTGGTGAACAAAAAGGACTGGATTGTACATTTGGAGCAGCCCATACAGATGCCGGAACAGGTGATACAATATGTGGGCAGGTATTCCAAACGGGCGTGTCTGAGCGAGTACAAGATTACGGCAATGGACGGCGAAAACATTTCATTCCGTTACCGTGATTACAAAAACTCACCCGACAGGAGGAACCCGGTTGAAAAGGAACTGACGCTGCATTACCGGGAGTTCTTCCCCCGGCTGCTGCAACACGTTCCACTGCGCTATTTCCGCATCGTGAGGTACTACGGCTTCTATTCCAATAAAGGCAGCCTGCCGGAAGAATACTTCGGGCAGGATGAAAGCGAGATAGAGGAAGCCGAGTTGCAACAGGCAGAAAGCGGATATGAAAACCCGTATTTCTGCGAGCGTTGCGGACGGACGAGAGTTTACAGCCATACCACGGTAACGGGTGGCGGCATGACATACACGGTAATACTGGAGCATTGCGACATACACCGGAAAAAAGCGGCATGACAGCAACATGGGATAGCTATGTCCTGCCGTGAACAAGAACAGTGAAATCCCATGAAAAGAAAGAAAGGAGAACTGAAAAATGAATGAAATACGGATAAGAGCAGTAATGAAACGAACGGGGTGCGGGCATGAACTTCACACCTCTTTCTGCCGGAAACAGCAGTCAAAAATTGAAGTTCTATATAGTATGTAATAAAGGAAATAAAAATTGTCTCGAACATGAGGATGAACCGCCCTAAACGGTCGGCTATCCTCTAAACATTATTGATGAATATGAAAGAACAAAAATTAATACCTAAAGATAAAATGGATATAGATATAGCTCCCAAGCCGCCAAAATACATAGATGTGGACTATATGACTTTGCCTAACATCGACAACAACCCGCTGTTCTATGATGAGGACGCGCAGGAGATCCTGGACTATTGGACGGACGGGAAAATGGTCTACTGGGGTTTTGACCCGGTGTCCAAGGATGTAGAGCATTTTGTCTGGTTCAATCGGCGCTTTGCCAAGGATAGCAAACACTGTTTTCTCCAGTGCAAAAAGCTGCGGAATGTGGATCACGCCTCGTTCACGGCACTCAATAACTGCTACGCCAGGGATTGTAAAAGTGTCTGGACGACCGGCGGCCGGTTTGAGCCGGAGGACATCAGCTCTTTCGTTGTCTGTGATGATGGAGTCAAACTGATTGAAGAGATCCGGACCATGTCCGATGGGACACAGCGCCCCATCCGAGTGCGGATTCCCTACGGATATGCCAAGGACAGCAAGGCCGTGTACTATGAAAACTTTGCCGGCAAGATCAAGATACTGAAAAAAGCAGACCCTGCCACCTTCGTTTCCAACAATGACGCCCATTTCGCATGGGATGCCAAGTCCATCTTCTGGGGCGGTTATCTTCTGCCGAAAGCCGACTTGCAATCCTGGCGAATCGTGAATGCACAAAAGAGTCTCTCAAGGGATGATAAGCACTTCTATATCCTGAATAAACTGGTCACAGAAGAAGAATGGAACCAAAAACTGCTCGGATAAGAAAGGACAAACCCTATGGCACTACAAGATAAGAAAATCATGCCTCCCCCTTGGCTGGCCCACCGGGAGATCGAGCGATACTCCATTGGCTGGCGCATGGGATATGGGGAGGATTACATAGACCGATTTGGCGATTGGCTGGACACCCTCTCCCCGGAGGAGCGGACGGAATACCGCACTCTCTTTCCCGAGCCAGTGACCTGGAAGGGCTGGTGGGATGACGAGGACAGCAGCGAGGTACTGGAGCATGGTGACTTCTTGGTGGATGCGTGGCAGCCGGAAGGCCAGCCAAAGTACACCCGCCAGTGGCTCCAGCAGGAGTTTGCCGCCGGGCGGAAGCGGGAGCTGTGCCTGTTCTGGGGCCATCAGCCTTCCGAGGACGGCCAACTGACAAAAAGCTGCCTCAGCCAGTGGTGGATGGAGGACTTCTATACGATGGCTGACTCCTACCTCTGCATGGAGCAGTATATGATGGCTGCCAAGGCCGAGCTCTTTGGTGACAAAGAGATCCGAGACCAGATTTTGAAATGCAGCGACCAAAAGCAGATCAAGGCCCTGGGCCGCAAGGTGCGGGGCTTTGAGCAGAAGGTATGGGACAAGTTCAAGTACGCCATTGTGCTGCTTGGCAACTGGCACAAATTCAGCCAGAACCGCGAACTGCGGGAGTTTCTCCTTTCCACCGGGGACAGCGTGCTGGTGGAGGCCAGCCCCTACGATGCCATCTGGGGCATCCGCCTCGCGGCCAGTTCGCCGGAGGCCCAGGACCCCATGAAGTGGCGTGGACAAAACCTGCTGGGCTTTGCGCTGATGGAGGTGCGGGACGAGCTACGCCGAGTGACACAGAACGAAATGCTTTGCGATTGGAGCACAGTATGGGAACAGAAAGGAACTGGTGCGCGTCCGGGCTGAGAATAGCCTCCCCCAGTGGGATAGTTTCTGTGATATCCTGATGGACTATCTTAAGAGGGGCGTTATTTCCTTTGCGACAGCAACAAGAACTATCCCTACCATAAACCGGAGGAACCGCAGACAAAGGAATATCCATTTGGAAATATGGATTAGTACAACAAAAAAGAACATTCATCAATAACAAACAGCACTACCGCTTAAAGCGGAACGCTGCCAAACATTAGCATCAAATAAAAAAGAATGAAAACAATAAAAGAATTGCTTGATGAAGTCATTGATTTAGAAGGTAAGGTTCAAATAAGCCAAGCTATCGACTTTCATAAGGGAGTGCCTACCCTTGAAAAAGGAGTTTATAGAAATGTCTCTCCTATGTTGAAAATCAGGTATGGGGCATTTGGTAAATGGATTAATGCGACACATGGAGATTGGCTTGATACAAAAGAAATGGAAAGTCTATGGAATGAAGATGAAAAGGATGAACGGTTGATAGGAATTGTTCGCGACATAAAAGCTTCAAAGGATTATTGGGAAGACCATGCTACTGGACTATTTGCGCCAAACAGAATTTCCATTTTTGCAGCAAGCGATAATGGCTATGAAATGATTTGCCTAATATGGTTTGACGGTACAGAAGAACCGGAATTATGGGTATATGATTGCAACGGTGAAAGTCGATATAAAGATTTAGCTGCTTATTTGCAAGCATATATTGATGATGATGTATCAGCTTCTGAAGTAAAGTGGAAATTAGCTGATATGTGATTCTTTTATTAGAAGTGATGCTAACATACACCTTAATCGCCCAAAATGGCGATTAGCTGCCGAACATTAGCGATATAATAGAAAAAACATGAATGCTTTAGAAAAGATATTAGAAAATATACCCTACTTGTCAGCAGATGACATAATTCAAACATTAGGGGCAGAAATGTATAAAGGAGAAGATAAGGATTTTCCAGAACTCGACAAGTTAGGAAATTATCCTAACTTTATTCAAGATGCAATCTATATTATAGCATTTGATACAGAACTTGCAGTAAATGGGATAGGTGGAGTTCTTGATAATATGATTGACAGCATTATCCTTAAAATAATTAAAGCATTCCAAAATATAGGGGCGAATCAAGAGGCTGACATATTATCTAAAATAAATGTAATTAATCAAACATCTCCTTTTAGTAATGAAATAGAGACTTTGAGAAAGTCATTATACTTATATACAGATTTTGATATTTGGTCTTTACTTGAAATATACGTTGAACAAGAAAAGAATAAATATATCGCTAACATACACCTTAATCACCTATAAAAGTTGATTAGTTGCCAAACATTAGTTGCTTGATAAACTTAAAGTTAAAAATGTATGAAAAGGTTTATAACACAAAAGGAATTTAATTATAGTACGGAAATTTTTTATTCCTTATATCTATATGATGTAATTCTAAAAATTCCGCAATATGATTGGGTGAATAGAATTTATGATTTCTTGAATCATATTGGAGTTCCGTTAAAATCTGTTTCTTGGGGAAATTCAGAGCATTATGGATTGTGTTCAATAAGCAAATATCTGGAAAGAGGTTGTTCTACCATAAATGAGGATCATTTAATAAGTTTGTATAGCTCCATTGTACAAAGATATTGTGCGGAGTGCTATTTAAGATGTTCTTACATTCATAGTAATTTTTTGAACTATGATATGAGTACAGATATAGAGTTCAAAATTGCAGATACTGCGTTGAGAAAAGTTCAACTGTCTCCGATTCAATTTTATGAGCAATTTATGGAAAATGTATGCGAATTGTTTGAAATACCATATGGAATTTATTTTTGGGGAACATATCAACTCCAACATGAAAAATACCCGAAGGATATTTTTATATATAATAAAAGTGAAAACTTAAATAATTGGTATTTTAATTACTGGAATAAGACTTTAAATGATACCGATAAGAGGAAAAACCATATATGTGCTCCCAATTTACATCAGCAAGGCTATTTCCGAAAAATATATGAATTTAATATAATAACAGATAGACATCTTTGTAAGAAAATAGATGGTGTTACATTGAAAGAATGGATTGTGAACTCTCAGGAAAACGGTAGGCTGCAATTATTAAACTCAAATGTTTATTCCTGGATAATAGAAAAAAATGAAATCCAAAGGATTCAAGTAATCCTTGCTAAAGAAAATCTTATAATTACAGATAAAAACTTTGATTGGAATAATACACAACTAACAAACATATCAATCTCCTAAAGTAGATTATCTGATAAACATTATGTGCAACTAAAAAACAATATAAATATGAAAACTGAAAAAATTAGTGATGTCCTGCAAGGAATGGATGTCAATACAGAAGATGCGATTGTAACCTTATCTGACAAGATTTGGGAGATAGGTAGCATTGATGAAATTAGGCAACAAGTATCCGATGTTACTTTTACTTTTCATGTTGTAACTAATGTGATAGGAAATTGTCAAGGCGATGGTTGGATGTCTATTGTAGAATATCATGCAGACTTGTTACCTTACATATCTTCTGCGATGTATGAAATTGGATTAGACAAGGTTGGTGAAGCAACCAAAAATATAGCGAATATCTTCCCTTTGGATATATCGGTTCTTAGCGATAGTGAGTTTTGTAAGGTTGTAAACTTTATGAAAGGACATAAAACGGACTTAGAGGAGCTAAAAAAATATAGTGAATCGGAACAAGAAAAAATGAGTGAACAATACTTTGATACTATTGACAAGCTGGATGAAATAGCAGAAAAACTATGGTATTATGGCTGCCCAGATAACGAAGGTTGGGGAGTTGTAAGCCGTTATTTAGAGAAGCACTTGCAGGACAATTTTTGGAAATAAATGCACATAACAAGCACCTGTGCCACCTAACGGCGGCAAGCTGCAAACCATTATAAATCAAAAGAAACGATGAAAGTAACAATAAACAAAACACATATATTACTCCCTGTTGCAGGTTTTGTGACGGGTGGCTTATATGTGCTTCTATATGCTTTTATCGATTATTGCGATACTGCACCTTTGGATGAGTCTTTTTATGATATAATATCCCAAATACTATCTCACAATGATGTACGGTTAGCTATTTATTTGTGGGGATTCATTGGATTTACTTTAGGATGTATTGCAAATCTTTTGATCGGTTTTCTTCAAAAACATATTAAACGAGCTAAATAACGGCAGATAACAAGTGGCTGAATTTCCCCTGAAAGGTTTTTACCAACAAAACAAGAAATATAAAATGACTGCAAGATTGAGACGACATAAAGAAATGATAATCATAGCCATTATAGTGGTTCTTGTATTGTTTGGATGGCTATATCGGGAACTTCATCCGACAATTGTTTTTCATAGCCCACAAGAGAGCAAATATCTGGGAAAGGTATCAGGAACAGACGGTAGCATAGAAAAGCTATACATTAAAGACCATACAGTAAAGTACAGGTTGCCGTATATATGGGAGTGGCAAGAAGATGATGAAGTGGCAATTTTCATAAACAATTATGGAGAGGTCATTCATAAAGAGGATTTGTGCTTTTGGAAGCTGGATGTCTATCTGGATGAAAACAATTGCTGTCTAAACCAACGCACGACAGAATACTGTTATGGTTTACGTCGTATTTTGCAGTTCCAAACGGATAAGTAGGTGATGGCATTCTCTTAAATATTTTGAACGATGTCTATTGATTGAGAACCTTTATAAATGAATAGTGGTATGAAAAAATATATACCTGCCATACTAAGTATAATATTCTGCATGGTGTATTGCTTTTGCATCAGTCTGGTCAATATATACAGACCGATTGAACACATGGATATTTCAATAGGAATACTTTTGCGATTAAGTGTAATAGTCATGTTCCTGACTTTATTGACGGGAATGCTAATAGTACAATTCACTAAAAGAAAATATTCAGCGGTAATTCCCGTAATCATACCAATTCTATTATGGGGTTCTTATATGAAGTTATTTCCTTACCGCTCGTTTATCTATATGGGAATATCCGTCCTGATCTATTTTACATACATATCTATCTTATGGCATTTTGGGAAAGTGGATAAGCAGATTAAGTATAAATAAGTGTTTTCTGAAAATTGACTATGTCTCAGATAATAACAATAAAGATGAATAATATAAAGAACATTGCAAAGCATATGAGATACTTCTTGCTGTTTGTTTTTATGGCTTGGTCTTCTTTCTTATATGCCAGTGAAAACAAAACAGATACTGTGAGTATCCATATCAACAATCAGGTTTATGAACTTACCGTATCAGTGGACTCTGCTAAGGTAGAATGCGGAAAGAAGCCAGCTGCATATGTGAAACTTACCAAGGATGGAAGTGCGGCAGGAGAAAGTGCCTTTCCAATGTCTGGCAACTGTCCGATTGAAGAGGATATAGGTATTGAAGTCTCTGGCAAGGAATTTATAATCAGAATTCCGTATTGCGACGGTTTTCTGTTCCGTATCGGCTATGCCCGATTTGGCTATTCAGAAAAATACGATGATTTTGTTTTAACAGAATACAGGGAAGAAAACATAGACAGACTGAATACGGAACAGGAAAGCAAGAGTGTAGGATACAGTATCTTATCCAAAAAACCGATTGTATTCTCCATGTTTTCTCCCGAAACAATAAAAAGAATAATCCGGCAGAATCTGATTCGGGAGCATGAGATTATCCAAGCTTGTACGACCCAATATCCTATTTTCGGTTACTCTTCCAAAGAGAACAAACTGATGTGGATAGAAATTCCGGCCGAATTTGTCATACAGAATAACAGCCCCCAAAGGATATATGTATTTAATCCTTCTTATTATGGCTATGCTTATGAAGCCGGATACAGATTAAAAGAAAATCCTACCAAAGGATGGAGTTTGGTTCTTTTTTATAGGATTGAAAAAGACTCTATAGGCAGTTATTTGCGTAATTCTGAATCCATTTTTCCAAAAGAATCCAACCGTTATATAATTAATTCACGAATATTTGTCTATAAGAATCCTGAATTTCAGAAACTGTTTGGGGATACGGTTGCCTCAATGTTCCAGAGACATAAGGAATCCCACTGGCAGGTTACCCCGTCTGCACTTTCCACAAACCAGCGAAAGTTTCTCAGACAGCTCATTTCGGGTGACTCCCTAAGAGTCCGGCTTTATTCGGATTCACTGGATCGACATCATTCGGTAAATATTCCGCTTGATGTCGGGAAAAGGCTTCCCACATTCTGATACATTTTAGAATGTGGGAAATGATTCTGTTCACAGGTATTTTTCACTTTCTGTCAAGAAATGCAAGATAGTCTGCAACAGCCTTATGGCATCCGGTAAAGTCGGGAGTACGGCGACCTTTGTATTTCCTGAAACTGACGGTTCCGTTCCGGTCGATTGCTGCCACATGTCGGCTGAATGTCCCTTTGGTTCTGATATGGATGTCAAATCCGTCCCTACCGGTAATTTCAAGAAGCTTTTCTGCCGTTATTTTCTCACCATTCAGGAATTTCCGCTTGTTCTCGTCAAGCAATTGTTGCCATCGGGCTTCTTTCTCCTTTCTTTCCAGTTCTTCTTTTCTTTTCCGTTCCAGACGCTTTTCTTCCTGCCTTTTTGCATACGTCTCACGAGCCTGTACCAAAGGAGTGGAGTCAAGACCGAGGGCATTGAATACATGAACAGACAAGAGGGGGATGATTTTTCCATTCTCCGCATCCTTCAGGGTGTTTTCAATCCAGTTCTTGCAATAGGCTGACGCTTCTTCACGGTGCCCCTCCTTGTCAAGTATTCTGCGTGAATACTGTCCGCAGGAAAAATGGACATCACCTATCTTGCAGATCACATGGAAACTGTCTTCACTTTCGTTTCCGTATTCGTTTTTTCTTGCCAGCGAGATAAATACATTCTCCGCATACGGCTCAAGTTCCATGTATGGGGCAACGATGGTGTTGCCGTCAAACTTGTATTTCAATACTTTTGCTTTCATACTTCTATTCTGTTTTTCTGTCGGTACATATTTCATCTATTATCTCTTTCTCTTTTTTCTCACCTTTGAGGAAGGCAAGCATCCGCCCGAAAAAGAACGGGGCTTGGTCTGTCCCCAGCTGTGAGCTTTCCCCGTTCCGGGTGGCGCATATTGCAAACCGTCCCAGTCCGAGACTCTCCTGTGGCGGTACGATATGGAATGACAGGTTTCCCGTACCGTTGATGTGAAGCCCGCCACGGTAGGTGTAGAAAGTCTTTGCGGCTCTACTGTCCGTATCAATGTCCACCCGGCTGTATCCGCGGAGTTTCAGTTCTCTGATGATTTCCCTATTTGTCATAATTGTAACTGTCTGATTGGATTTGAAATGTTCTGGTGTACTGTTCCCGTATTTGGGGATATGCCGTGTTCAGACACCCACTTCCGGTATGCCGTGGCATATTCCTGCCTTTCCCGTTCCAGACTGTTTTCCGTTTCCGGGGTATATCCGAGCAGACGTATGTATCCGCCGTTGCAGCCTGTCAGTTCGCAGCACATTCCTGCTGCCTCCAGTTTCCCGATGCGTTTCTGTGCCGTCTTCGCGCTTGAATACTCCTTGGGCCAGAAATAATGTTCGCCCTGTGAGCCGTAAAAGTCCTCTCCGAGTATCATTTCCCCGACATGTCTCCGGCTTTCGATGAAGCCGAACCGGGCCTTGCCCAGTGCCTGACGCATGGCCTTGTGTGCAGGTCCTTCGGGATGCCTGAACACTTCAGGACTGTCTTTTCCCGTAATCTTCGGCAGTTCCATCCGGTACGGCTGTCTGTAGCTGCCGATTCCGAGTGTCAGATAGAAATTGGTGTGGAAATAGTCAGTCATGGGGTCGCTTTCATCAAAGTTATACGACATGACAAAGTCCCTGACGTTTGTCATCACCTCCTTGGCCCGGTCGGTCAGACTGTCCGATGCCTGGATGTTGTAGTGGTTGATGTCTCCCTGTACCTTTCCGGACTCTCTGGTGAAAGCCTCGAAGTCCGCTTTCATCAGCCGGATAAGGATTGAACTGTATCCGTCCCTGCGGACCGAGAAGGTGTATCTCGGATAGGTTTCCTTGAGCCATGTCCTGACCAGTTCCGTGATTTCTGGCGCGGACTGCCCGTTGTAGTTGCGTCCTTTCCAGCGGTATTCATTGTACACGTATTCGGTGTATTCCCTTGCGGTGGCACCCTGAAAGTCGTGTTCGTAGCCTGTCGGGGCTGTGGAAACGCAGGGCTTGTCTTTCCAGACCTCGAACAGCCTTCCGAATTCGGTGTTCAACTGCTGCATGAGGGCAGTGTCACCACCCTTGTCCGGGTGGTGAAGCATTGCCAGACGGCGGTATTCCTTTTTCAGGTTCGCCAGTGAGTGTATGTTCTGAAAATAAGTCATAAACATTAGTCTTATGCCCCTGCGAGGCGATTGATAAAATATTCCTGGCAGTCAAGGTCAAGTCCGAGGTTGCCGCATGCCGTTTCAATGTCCTCTTCCCTGAGATCCTCGGCTTCCTGTAATTGTTGCAGGTAGTGAACTTCTGCATTCAGGTATTCCTGTGCTTCTTCCTTGCTGCAACTGCATGAATTGCAGATCAGGTCAATGATGTTCCGTGCCATATCCGTTGTCTTTAATTGTTTGTCAGGTATATGTTCCGTTTCTCGTCATAGCTCTTGCCGTTCCACCACTCATCGGTTGCCTCGGCAAATGTCTGCCCGGAATTGGCTGAAGGGAAATCGGAAGTCTTGAATCCGGTCAGGTATTCCAGGTTTTCGGTGTTGTTGGACTTCCACCATTCCTGCATCTTTTCCAGATAGGATTGTCTGGAGCAGGTTTCCACATAATCTTTGCACAACAGACACCATATGTCATCGTCCACGTCATTGTGATATTCATTCGTGTTGACATCCACCCATGCCTGGATTTCAATCTTTGTAGAGCCGCAGTCACTGCATACCCTGATTTTGGAATCGTCGGGGATTTTGCGTCTGGCCTTGCCGTCATAAAGGCTGACGGCCCGTTCCACCAGTTTTTCCCTGTAACGGTCTGTCAGTTCCGCATAGAACCGTTCGGCTGCCCCGAATATACCCTTGTCCGTCATCAGAGACCATTTTTCCCAAAAATGTGGGTGCATTTCCTTGAATACTGTCCTGCACTCTTCCTCGCTCCAGGCATTCCACATGTAGTAGAAGAAACTGGATACTGCATTTTCCGCTTGATATTTCATAATGTGTTCTTATTTGAGGTTATACATCCTTGCAAAATGGCTGTTCACTTCAGGGATCCTTTTCTTGTAATAGGGCTGGTTGTCCCTGCACCAGTCCGCCAGTTCCTGTTTGTTCCTGAACGGTTCCCTCCAGCTTTGTCCGCTCATGATCATTTCCACCTGCGGGGCCAGCTCCCTGATGAACGCTCCGACAGTCCATCCTTCCCGAATATGCCTGTCCATGTTGATTTTTGTTGCCATATCGTCTTTCATTTCAAGAGTTTCCGTTTGTATTTTCAAGTTGAAGCCTGACTGCTTCGTACATTTGATTGAGCCAATCAATGTTGCTGGCTCCGATTTCGAAAGGACCCTGACAGAAAACCTCTTCCATACTGTCCTTTATTGTTGCCAACACGGTAATGAACTTGTCAGTAACCTCAATTCCTGTAACATAACACTCGTATGGTTCTGCATTATCGTCAAACCAGATAATCCATACAGGGTCTTCTTCGTTATCGGTAAATGTGATTTTTTTCAGGCCGTGTACATCAAGCAACTGCCTGATGGCTTCGATTATGTCCTTACGCAGTTCTTCAATCCTGTCGCTGAAACACATGGATGTGTATCTGACCTTGCCTTTACCGTCCCGTTCCCTGACAGACAGGATCTGCATGTCGGGGTGAGAGCCGAATCTCCAGTCTGTCACCTCGTCGTCATCGCGGGTAGTATGGATGTTGCCGCCCAGTACCAGGCCGCAGTCTTCCGCTATCATTCTTTCCGCCTCGTCGCGGTCTTCCGCCACGACCTTGTAGGTACCCTCGAAGGTGTACCTTACTCTTACATCGTACTTTGCCATAATTCCTATAATTTGGTTAATGATTTCTGTTGTTTATTCTTGTTCGAGGTTTTTGAACGATTCCGGTGATAACCGGTACAGTTCAGCCAGGTTCAGCCTTGCCATCGGGTATTCCACCCATCCGCTTTTGCGTCTGTAGCCCGTATCTTCGGCAAGGCTGTTCCTTGTGAGGAATTCCATCGCTTCCGGATTGTTGTTGGTGTCAATGAATGCCTTGTCGGGAATCCCGAATGCCGGGGATTCTTCCAGATTGACGGTAAGCACCGTGTATAGTTCCCCGTTGTCCGGTGATTCCAGACTCAGTGCCGGCCATCCGTTCGGGTAGAAGCCGGTGACAAGCCTGAATTCCTTTCCATGATACAGGAATGTCCTTCCGGACCGGTCTTTTCCGGATTCCTGGATTTTGAAGTCGTCTTCTCCTTCAGTGAATGTCCTTACCGGGCAGGATACATCGTAATGGCAGTCGTCTTCGTGGCCGCACAGGTATTCTTTTCCCTTGAAGAGGATGATTGCATATTTCTTTTCCATGACTTGATTTCTTTAAGTGACCATACTTGATTTATGAAGCGACAAGGCCGATCCTTTCACCGAAGAAGAAATCGCATACCCCGTACACATGCTTGATGGAGCATTCATATTCCGACCTTTCGTTATCAAGACGGAATCGGAATCCGTGACAGTCCCTGACTTCCAGTTTCAGTCTGACGTCTTTCCGGAGTTCCATCTCCAGGAGACTTCCACCGCCGTACATGGAGCTGAAGATGCCGCAGCAGTTGCCTTTGGGAATAATGACTTCCTTGAGCGAGAATCCGGCATCATAAAGTTCCTGCAGGCTTACCTTGCCGATATAGGTCAGCAGATTGGCACCGCAGCAGGAGTTGATGAGTTCCTGATAGAACTGTTCATAGGATACCTGTTCCTTGCCGTCCCTGTATTTTTTGTCGGGGAACCGGCCATATACCGTGTAGCCTTTCTCCACCAGCATTCTTTTCACTCTGGCAGGATTGAGGTTCAGTGCGTCTATCATATCCCCGAAATAGGATTCCTTGTACCGGTAGCCTTCCTGCGATTCCAGCCAGTTGGAATTGATGCAGTCGTAGTTGGAAAGCATCTCTACACGCACGGGGATGTCTCCCGTGTTCTTGAGCAGTCCTTTCATCACGTTGGAGTCGTCACGGCTGTATATCTCGTTCCTGATCTCGTCCTCATGGCAGTCGAAAAAGTCCTCGACTTCCGATTCCTCAAAATCCCGGAAAACAATGCATTCCTCTTTCAGCTTTTCGATGATTGTCCGGACGGCCTCCCATTCAGTCTCGCCGTACCAGTCATCCGTTTTCTCCCACAGGCTGTCACAGTTTCCCCTGTCCAGGCATTTCTGGATAATGTCCAGGTTGTCGTCGAGATTGTCCCGGTAATCCACCCATACCAGCGTGTAGGAAGGTTCCATCAGGCCCTTCACGAAATCCATTGTCAATGTTTTCTTTTCTTCCATATCCGTTACCTGTGTACGGCAGGATTTCTTTTCCCGTACATGTCGTTTATAAATGGGAAGAGCGACCTTTCGGCCGCCCTCCGGTTATCTGTCCTCTTCATAGAATGTCTGCCGGAATCGGTCACGCTCCATTACCGTTTTCCCTTCGAAGTTGAAATGGGCAGAATGCCCGTATCCGGTCTTCGGCTCGCCGCCGTATCTTTGCAAGGCCGTATCTATGTCCCAGTCCGTGTCACCTATACCGAGAGATATGCTCTCATGGTGCAGCAAGTGGTGTGCAAGGCGCAATGCCGGAACAGTCTTGCGTTCATGACGCAGGTAATCGAATGCCCGTATTGCGATTTCCCTGTTGGGAACTTTGATTGTTGTTGTCATATCCGTTGTCTTTTAATTGAAAATGTCAGAGTCTTTCCTGTTGTCTTTCGCAGCAAGGACACCGAAAGGCAGGTCGAGTATCCTGTGGCTGAAGCACATTGTTGAATTGTAGTCCGTGCGTTGCCAGAGGGTGAAACGGTCTCCGGCGAACGACCATCTGAAATAGCCTGACAGTGAGCCGAACTGAGGATTGACATTCCTGCTTATAAGGAAGCGGTTCACGTCCACGATGTGTCCCGCCGTCAGTAGTATGTTCAGTATCTCCACGAATGCCAGCTGCGAGTATGGGTCGATGGGCATTACCGGTCCTTTGAAGTTGATTTCCATATCTTTTGTCTTTTAGTCATAATTGTCATCAAATATCTCGTATCGGAAGGGAAGCATGTCGCAGTAGTAGCCTGAGGCACCCGTGTATATCAGTGCGTCTTCTCCCGTATCTGCGGGGTCGTCTTCCCGTTCCGTGACGGAATTCCCGTACAGGTCATGGTAGTGTGATACCATCATATGCGGGTCGTCCGTGGTGATGTCATATCCGTAGCTTCTGCTCCAGCTTATGAAAAACTCCGTTTCTTCCTCTTCGAGCCTTTCAAGGGCATCCCTGATCTCGAAGAAGTTCGGACAGAGCCATTCACGGCTGATCAGTGTGTCCGGAATGTTCTCCCATTTCGGATACCGGTATTCCGGTTCCTCCTCCCCGGGAAACAGGTCGGAACAGGCACTCAGGAACTCGCCCATGTCGCTGTATTCGGACATGTGCAGCCAGTAGTCCCTGTAATCCTTTATGTCAATGAGATGCTGTGTGGTCACGGCAATCTCTGCATTGTTCAGATCCATATTACTTGTCTTTTATGTATGTGGATGCCGGGGATTCCATTCCACCGACCTCGACAAGGTGCCGTGTCCCGGCTGTGCAGGGTTTTTCGGGAAAATACCGCAGCCCCCGCGAGGATGATTTTCCCGAAAACCGCCTGCGGCCTGACCTTGCTCAGCCGATGGGGACGCGGCTTACCTTTGTCGGTGGGAATGGAACTCCCGGTCTTCTTCATACGGTTCATGTTCATTCTGTTATACGCTGGCTTCCCCAGCTGATGTGTATTTTGCCTTCACTGTCCTGCGTGCGGATGAGCAGGCTGTCGATGACGGACATCGTGATGTCGAACTCTTCGAAGATTTCTGACTGTTCCTTGACTTCACCGGTCTTGATGAATTCGTTCAGACGCTCCTTGGTCAGTACCAGTGCCATCAGGTTCTGTTCGACCGAATCTTCGTAGGTGACGTAGTGGACATCCTTCATTTCTTTGGAGTCCAGACGGATGAAGCGGAAATAGAACTGTTCCATACGGGGGATGTTCCATTGCAGGGACTCCAGTATCACGTCGTTGCAGGTAGGTATGTTCACGGAACTGCTCAGGCTCTGCTGCGTGCATATCAGGATGCCGTTGATGGTGGAATCGAATTCCGTCACGATGCCCTGCCTTTTTTTGAAGGCGACATCCCCCTTGACCACAAATACAGGCCTGTCGGGGAAATGTTCCCGGATATAGTTCTCGTAGAGGTCAAAGGCTGTCAGTGTGGTACATCCGATGGCTACCTTCCCCGGTATTGTCCTTATGAGCCTTTCAATGTAGCGGGTCTTGGAGGGATACCTGTCACCGTAGTATCCCTCTATCAGGTGCGGTACCGAGCAGGACTTGATAAGCAGCTTGATCTGTCTCATGAGTCTCAGACCTGCATCCTTTTTCGTGTCTCCCGTGCTGTTGTAGTACAGCTCGCATATGCGGCAGAATTCCTCGATGATGACACGGTACACTTCGTGTTCCCCTTCCGAGGGGCGGACCGTATGTGTCCGTATCCGGTACTTCTCTCCCGCGAAATCCCTGAATTTACGGGTGATGACCGTCTTGCCGATAAGTTCGGAGAGCTCGTTCTTGTTATAGACATCTTGGTTCTGTTTCTCTATGCCGAATACGGTGGCTTTCCCCGGACAGTGGCAGGCACGGAAAAGGACATGCCCCCTGAAGGCGGGGAACGGTGTTCCGTAATCCGGATTGTTCTCTTCCTCTATTTCGCGGTCCCTGTTTTCGTGGTAGACCTGCGGGCTCCAGCATATCATGTTTACGGAGTTGTTGTAGAGTAGTTCGAACTGGCTATACAGTTCCGCGATGTTGTTGCGGGTGGTTGTTCCCGTGTCGAGGATCTTGTACCTGAGCCTCCTGAATATGCACAGGATGTTTCTTGTACGCTGCGATGTGGGATTGGTGATTTCGTCCGACTCGTCGAACACAAGGCACAGTTTGCCGGAAGTGCGTTTTACGAAACGCATCAGTCCTCTTTTCAGTTTCCGGAGCATGGAGGTGGAGACGACAAGGAATGTTCCTTCCGGTACATTGTCGAGGTCTCCGGCGGTCTGTATTGTACGGAAACGTTCCTTGTTTACGGTAAGGAACGGTATCCAGGTCATGTTGGTGGCGATGGCCGGTGCGAGTATGATGACATTCCTTGCTTTCCGGAACTTTAGCAGGTATTTCGCCCTGTGATAGACGGCGGCGGTCTTGCCAGAGCCCTGTTGCCAGTTCAGCAGGGCGTAGCGTTTCTGCAGCACGAGGTTCAGGTCGTGTTTCTGCAAGTCCGTGAATTCGCAGACTTCACCGTCCTTGTTGATGAACCTGGTACGGTCCAGGTATTCCTTCAGGCCGGAATCTTCCTGCATCTCTGCGAACAGGAGATTCTGGGTCTCGTATTGCCTCTGTTTGCGTCGTATCAGTTTTCTGGCGGCACGGATCTGCCGCATGTTCTTTTCCGTGACGTTTTCCGGCATCGGGAGTTCGGCCCTTCCGAGTATGAGGTCGTTGATGCCTGCGGCCTTGTGCGTGACCTTGTCGAGCAGATGCGGGGCATATTGCTTCAGCTTGAAGCCGTAGGATGTCTTCACAAGTGCCACTTCCTTGCGCGGCACCACGTTCTGCGAGGTGATGTACCTGCGGATGATGCCGAGAACCTTGCCGGTGGTCAGCTTCTTGCGTTCCCATTCCTTCATCTGTTCCCGTGTGGCATTTTCCGGCGGTTTCTGGTTGCGGAATTTGGACACCAGCGCCTCCGCCTTTTCGACATGCCTGTTCAGCACGGCATGGGCTTTCAGCTCGTACATGTATTTGGCGAGCCTGTACTCGAACTGTTCCAGCTCGTCCTTGTCTATATGGTTGCACTCCCGCATCAGCTGGAGGCGCAGCCGGTGTTTCATTTTCCGCACTTCGGCTATGCGTTTCTTCAGCTCATCCATGCTGACAAACTCTTCCGCGTTGTAGGGCTGCATTTCAATATGGAGGGAACGGCGGAGGAATACCATGATTTTTGTTGCGAAATTCTGCACGCCCACCGTAGAGAAGGCTGAATGTTCCAGCCTGGTCTGGCCGATGAAGGAGAAATTCGAGTTGATTTTCGCCACGCGTGTCTTTTCCCAGAACTCGTTCTGCATGAAGGAGAGAGGGACGATGACCATCAGGATTCCGGCAGGGCTGAGCACGTCATAGGCCTTGTCCATGTAGAATTCCTGCGACAGCCTGTAATCAAATTTCAGGTTGAAGGGCGGATTTCCGACAATTATGTCGAAACGCTGTTCGGGATTGTACAGCTGTATGTCGCATTTCTCGATATGAGCTTCCGGGTAGAGGTATCTGGCAACGGCCACCGCCTTGCCGTCGATGTCGAAGCCGTAGGCGTTGTGCAGGTTGGGCAGATGGTTGAAGAAGTTGCCCATGCCGCAGCACATGTCAAGAACCATTTCCGTGGATGTAGGAGAAAGGGTCTCCACCATGCTCCGGCATATGTCATGTGGTGTGAAGAACTGGCCCATCTCGAATTCCTTCTTGGCCTCGGCATATTCATGGTAGCTGGCGAAGTCCGACTGTTTGAGACTGTGCAGTCCTCCGATTCCCGTGTAGCAGTTGTAGATGCTTTCCTTCGGGACGAGGTCCTTGCCGGAGTCTATGGCGAAAAGGATTTTCTCGTTGATCTCGGCACGCCTGTCCCGGGGAATCTGTTGGGGTATGATGGCATACATGTCTTTTCTTTTTTAATGGTTGGAAACGGAGACACCCCGCAAGGATGTCTTACGGGGTGCCTGAATAAGTATTTCATGAATCAGTCTTCTCTGAGTGTGATTTCATCCAGCCGCAGCCTTCTGTAGCAGTTCTCTGCGGCCTGGCTGTCCTTGAAGCGTATGTCGATACGTCCGTTCTTGTAGAACTTGATCTGCTCCGCGTTGGTCAGGGTGAGGTTGTACCATTCGGTTATATCCACATCGCGTCTGTCAAGGCCGATGACCATACCGCTTGAACCGTTTATCACGTCATCCGCCCCGTATGCGATACCTTCGCAGAAAATGTCCACCTTCCTTCCGCAGTCATACGAGAACTCGTATTCCCGGTGGTATTCCAGATGGATGCTGTCCCAGGACACGATGTCAGGGAAAGTTATCTTGTCCTTTTTCAGTTCGGGCTTCACCTTGCTCCAGCGGGAAGGCTGTACCGTTTTCAGGAAACGGGCCAGCAGTTCTTCCTCTGCGGTCTCACGGAAACTTTTTCCGCCGAGGTGTTCGATGACCATGTCCACGTAAGTCTGGTAGACCGGACGGAATCCCATGCGCATGGCCTTCTCGTCGATTACAGGAATGGGTACATCTACATTGTAGGTCCTGTTGAAATAGGAAATGATGCGATTCGCGAAATTCGCGTTGGCATTGCAGTTGTTGTCCGCAAGCTCGTTGATGAGGTCAAACGGTTTGAATTCGTTGTGGGTATAGTCATCCTCCCCGCTGCTGTTGAAATAGAAATTCCGTATGGAGACCTTACCGTTATCCTCATACTTGAAGTTTTTTGTTTCCCGATACCGTTCCGCCTCTTCCTTGAAGATGGCATACCATCGGTCAATACGGTCAAGTGTCCTGTAGAGCTGGTCCTGCTGTAGCTGGCAATACTGCCGGTCCTGTTCTGTAATCTTGTCCTCATTCCTTACTTGCACGTTCAGGATTCCAGTGAGCAGGTCTGTATGGCTGCCTGCTGTTCTTGTTGCTGTTGTCTGCATAATTGTATGTTTTTAGAATTTGTCATTTTCGGGTTTGATTCGGTAGCAGTAGGTGATGTGGCTGTCCATGTCCTTGACCAGTTTGACCTGTTCGGGATGGAAGTTGAGACGCCGTTCCACGGCCGGGGCATCTATCTTGTCCCATTCGTGCTGCGTCAGGAACCGGTTTTCATGACGGAAACACCAGAGTACGATCTGGTTTTCCCAGTTGCCCTTGAATACGGTCCCTTCATAGTCTTTCAGGAACTGCCGGAAGTCCTCTTCGGTCCTGAAAGCCATGTCGTAGCCCTGGTATAGGTTGCGTGCATCCGGACCCGTGTCCTTGGTCAAATAATATTGTCTCCATGTTTCCGTGGTGAAATCGCCGTAGAGCGGATCAGGTTCGGAATAGGACCATAACGGTACTTTTGCCGTGAATGTGACGGCACCGTTGGCACACGCTCCGCAGTTTCCCCAGTCCTTGAATGCACCTTCCGTCCATCTGACGAATTTCAACTGTTTGGGGTCAATATGGTGGAAGGCCCCTCCGCTGACGCTCAGCCGGATATTGGCATCCTGTTCCCATACAAACGGAATATAAGGTTCTTCACAGATGGAAATCCAGCCGTTTTCTTCATCCTTGTTTTCAATCAGGGAATTGCCGTAATACTTACCGTATCTGTCCACATAGATGAGTCTGTCACCGATCTGCGGAATCTTTTCCGAGCGTGTCCTTTCTATCAGTTCCACATAGCCGTTGGCCATATCCACGTCCTGCTGTGTCAGCCAGTGTTCATGATCGTACAGAATGTTCAGTGGCTTGAGTGTTTCCACCGTGTACTTGTTCTTTGTTGCCTGTAACATAACATTTGATTTTTTGTTAGTCCGGCTTCTGGGGCCGGAGTTCCCATAACTACAGGCTTAAAAAGGTCGTGTTCCGTACATGCAAGGCTTCGAGAAAAAATACCGCAAGCCCTCCGGGGCGAGGATGATTTTTTCCACGAACCCGAAGGGCTTGGCCTTGCTTGTACGGGAAGAACACGAATTACCTTTGCCTGTGGTTATGGGGACTCGGCTACGGTATGCCCGTTTTTCCCGATATGTTTTTATTCCGTAAGATTGCAGCCGTTTATATGGCCTTTTCAGAAAGAAATGTTATCTTTGCAAGTGAGATAAAGAGTTATTTGAAAGCATGAGAAATATGGCGGTTCGGAACAGTCCGGCTTTTTCTTATCCATTGCCCGTTCTCGTGCGAGTTTTATCCAATCTGTTGATAGTCAAATAAAACCTACCTGATTACAACAAATATACTAAAATGAAAGCAAATCACAACTTGGAACTTGCTGGTAAGTTACCTCTTATGCTGTTTCCAATGGTTCAAAGATACTAAAATGAAAGCAAATCACAACTTACTGTAAGTTCGCATATAGCAGCAATCTGCTGTTTCCAATGGTTCAAAGATACTAAAATGAAAGCAAATCACAACTTCTGTCCCCTATTTTATTACCCTCACTTAGCTGTTTCCAATGGTTCAAAGATACTAAAATGAAAGCAAATCACAACGGCAACTCCATGTCGTAAATGTGGTCTTTGGCTGTTTCCAATGGTTCAAAGATACTAAAATGAAAGCAAATCACAACACTCCCGCCCAAATGTATGAAGCTGCTAAAGCTGTTTCCAATGGTTCAAAGATACTAAAATGAAAGCAAATCACAACATCGGGTATGCGTCACGTTATTCGTAAATGCTGTTTCCAATGGTTCAAAGATACTAAAATGAAAGCAAATCACAACCATTAGTCAACAACAATGGAGCGTCATTGGGCTGTTTCCAATGGTTCAAAGATACTAAAATGAAAGCAAATCACAACGATGGGACTGGCTGGACATACTTGCGAATGCTGTTTCCAATGGTTCAAAGATACTAAAATAAGAAATAACTCACAACTATATGCAAGATTTCAAACTACGGTAGAAAACTGTTTTTGATGGTGTAAAATATAAAAGATATTGACATAAGAACTAATTATAGTGCATTCAAATGTGTTTTGGAAACAAATATTTCCTTCTGAAAAATCTTCTTAATGATTGTGTAGTTGTCTAAGTTTGACTACTTTTGCTCTCCTATAAATGGAGGCGGCTATGAAAGACACATTAATTATTGAGCATTTACGTAGGGGGGATGAAGAAGCATTTAAGTACATTTATGAACGTCATTATGTTCTGCTTTGCCGCTTTGCCAATCAGATATTGAATGATGCAGCTCTTTCGGAAGAGGTGGTGGACGATGCTATATTTTATTTATGGGAGCATCGTCGGGAGATAGAAATCACGTATTCTGTCCGTGCTTATCTGATGCGCGCTGTACGTAATCGTTGTCTGAATGAATTGCAATCCTTGCGTCATCGTGAGGAACTGCACTTCTCATCTTTTATGTTACCGGAAAATATGGATTTTCTTGATTCTGTTTTTGTGGAAGAGAATCAGCCCTTGGGTGTATTGCTCGAACGGGAGTTGGAAGATGAGTTGACCCGCAGTATAGAAGAACTGCCTGTGGAATGTCGTACCGTATTTAAGAAAAGTCGTTTTGAACAAAAAAAGTACGAAGAGATTGCTTTAGAGTTGGGAATCTCCATCAATACGGTTAAGTATCATATAAAGAATGCTTTATCTCTTCTTCAAAAGCGTTTGGACAACTATTTGCATTTATTGATTATTTATATTTTTATGGATATTTGAAAAAATATAAAATTTCGACTACCCTCATTCTTGATTTTTTTGTCTTATATATAAAGCAACGGAATTATGCAACTGGAAGAACATACTGATATAGATTTATTGATAACTCGATATCTTTCGGGAAAAATGGATAAAGAATCTTTTGCCGAACTGAAACGTTGGAGTTTGGAGTCTGAGTCTAATCGGAAATATGTACGGAATAAGTTAGAGGTTTGGTTTTCTTCAGGAGTTGCTGATACTGCTGTGCAGTTTGATAAAGACAAGGCATTTTCTTTATTCAAGCAACGTATTATCGGGGCTGAGAAGAAACAAAAACAGATGTTCCGCTTCTCATGGAAGACATTTATGCGGGCGGCGGCAGTTGTACTGATTCTGATGATTCCATTTGCTGCGTATTGGCAGGGAAAGCAGGCTGTAAAGCAAAGCTTTGCAGATATGGTTGTAGAGGCGCCTATGGGAGCGCATACAAAACTCTATTTACCGGATGGGACATTGGTATGGTTGAACGCAGGATCGAAAATTATATATTCGCAAGGCTTTGGAGTAGACGACCGTCGGTTGCGCTTGGAAGGAGAAGGCTATTTTGAGGTGATGAAGAACGAAGAAGTACCTTTTGAGATAGACACGAAAGAGTTGGATTTGAGAGTATTGGGTACAAAGTTCAATTTCAGGAACTATCCGGATGATGAAGAGGTGACGGTAAATCTGATGGAAGGAAAAGTTGCTTTGAGGAACGGTATCAGGGAAATGCCTGAACTTTATCTGACTCCGGACGAGAAAATGGTTCTTAATAAGGCGACCGGACAAATGGTAAAAAGCAGTACGAAAGCTGCCAAAGCCAATGTCTGGATTAACGACGAACTTTTCTTTGATGAAGAGCTGCTGGAAGATATAGCCAAGAAGCTGATGCGTAGCTATAATGTCAAGGTGGAAGTTGCCGATTCTTTACGTAACAAGCGTTTTTATGGAAGCTTCGGTATTTCGGGCAATACGATTGATAAGATTCTGGATGTGATGGCTTCGACCCAGCAAATGAATTATAAATACGAAAACGGTGTATATATACTATATTAATGTTGAACTTAAAAAATAAAACATGAGAAACAGGAGTTGTATGAAATTTACTTTTTCCGGCTGACGTTGGCATTTTGCTTCCCGGACAATAGTCTGGAAGTCAGCTTTACTTGGTAATTTATTACCAAACCTTATTTCTATTCATTAATTAAAAATTCAAAACGTTTATGGGAAACTTCAGTAAGGCTATTTTAATAGCCTCAGTAGCTCTTTGTCTTCATATTTCCGCTTTTTCTCAAGGTATATCGTTGAAAAATAGGGAAATAACTGTAAAAGAGGCAATGGAACTATTGAAAGAAAAATCTGGTTACTCGTTTGTGTTTTCATCTGCGGATGTAAATACGAATAAGCGAATTTCAATATCTACGGACAAAGCGACAATTGATGATGTCGTTAAGCAAATTCTCCAGGGACAAAATAATCTGACTTATGAAATTCAGAATAAGCGAATAATAGTAAAGAAGATACAATCGGGGGACAAGACTAAGAATAAACGAATTAAAGCCATTGGTAAGGTTGTAGATGATGCGGGGGAGCCGATCATTGGTGCAACTATAAGAGAACAAGGAACAATTAACGGAACAGTTACAGGCATTGACGGTAGTTTTTCGTTGGATGTTGCAGATAACGTAAATTTGGAAATATCCTATATTGGTTATGAGACACGTAAAGTAAGGGCTCAACAGGGCAAGAAGCTGGATATAACTATGCGTGAGGATGCAAATGTATTGGATGAAATTGTTGTATTGGGTTATGGTAACATACGTCGTAGTGATGTAACGGGGTCCATTGCATCTGTTTCATCCGAGTCTATATCCAAAGTTGCTTCGGCTTCTGTGGCCGATGCTTTGGCTGGAAAGATGGCCGGTGTACAGATTACTACTGCGGATGGTGCGTTGGATGCTGAAATCAGTGTTCGCGTGCGTGGTGGTGGTTCCATAACCCAAGATAATTCACCATTATTTTTGGTGGATGGTTTTCCGGTAGATGATTTAAGCGGTATTCCGCCAACGGATATTGAATCTATTGATGTTTTGAAAGAGGCATCAATGACAGCTATCTACGGTGCAAGAGGTGCAAACGGTGTTGTTATCGTGACTACCAAAAACCCTAAAATGGGTAAAACAACCGTACAGTTTAATAGCTATTTGCAGATGCGTACATTGGCGCGTAAAATACCGGTAATGAACAACTATGAGTTTGTAATGGCCGAATATGAATATCAGATGATTCGTAAAGGTTCGGATGAGGGTTTTATCAAAAATTTCGGCTACTATGATGATATTGATTTATACAAATACACGAACACTACTGATTGGCAGGATGAAATTCTAGGCAGTAATCCTATTTCGCAGTATTATAATATAACCGTTAATGGCGGTAATGAAAAAACCAAATTCAATTTGAGTTATACCCGCAATAAAGACGAGGGACAGTTGATTGGTTCGGGACTGACACGTAATAACATTAATCTAAAATTGAATCATCAGTTGTTCAAGAATCTGAAACTGGAAACAAATGCAACTTATCGTACGCGTACTATCGATGGTGCCGGAACTTCGGGGACAAATATTGTTACTGCGCTTCGTTTTCGTCCTACCAATGGGTTGTCGGCAGGAGTTGCCGTCGACCCTGATGATGACGAGGAAAACCTGGATGGAGATGGAAATTCCCTGAACCAGAAATATACTCCGGTGGAAGAGAATAAACAGAATTACAGAAAACGTGACGAACAGGCTCTCAGCCTGAAAGCTGCTTTGGTATGGGATGTGATAAAAGGATTGCAATTTCGTTCCGAGTATGGAATAAGCACGACTCATGCAAATGACAATCAGTTTTACGGTCCATTGTCCAGTACGGCTTCTGCGGCCGGTATGAATAATATGCCTTCTGCTAAACGCACCAAAACCCATAAGGAATCATATCGTTTGGCAAATACGCTGACCTATCGTAACTCCTTTAATAAGTCTCACAATGTCAATGTAATGCTGGGACAGGAAATTAACCATGCGCAGAACGATAATACGTTTATGAGTGCAAAGCTCTTTCCGGTTTCTGTAACGGCAGAGGCAGCGTTGGAGAATTTTGCTTTGGGAACTCCCAATCAGAGTACCAGTTATAAAAGTGCTCCCGACAGAACCGCTTCTTTCTTCGGACGTGCATTGTATGATTACAAAAATCGTTATTATGCTACTCTGACGGTTCGTGCCGACGGGTCTACCAAGTTTGCTCCCGGTAAGCAGTGGGGATATTTTCCGGCAGGTTCCATCGCCTGGAGAATTTCCAATGAAAAGTGGATGAAGCCTATAAAGTTCATCTCTGATTTGAAGTTGAGAGCCAGCTACGGTTTGGCTGGTAATAACCGTATTGGTAATGATTTGTGGCATAATATCTATCGTGTATACAGTGGAACAAGTGCTCCCGCTTTCGGTAATGAGGAATATAATTATTATCAGTTTGCAGACCAGACTTATCTTTACGATCCAGACTTGAAGTGGGAGACGACAATAACCCGTAATATCGGTTTGGATTTCGGATTCTTTAGAAACCGTCTGAGCGGTACGGTTGATGTGTATTGGAATACAACCAAGGACTTGTTGGTTCCTTCCATCATTCCTAATTCATCAGGTTATTCCCGTCAGATGACAAATGTGGGACAGACTTCAAACAAGGGAGTTGAAATCTCTTTGGATGCAAAAATCATTCAGACAAAGGATTTCCAGCTATCGGCAAACTTCAACGTTGCGTTCAACAAGAATAAGGTAGACAAGTTGGCTACCGGTGAAACCGAATGGAAAACCAAAGCTTCATTATCCAACTGGTATGGAACGTATAACTATAAAATGGAAGTAGGCAAAAGTATGGGGTTGATTTACGGATTCGTCAACGACGGGTTCTATAAGGTAGATGATTTTGATTTCGATGCAACTACTAAAAAATGGACTTTGAAGCCGGGTATACCCGATAATTCATCGTTCAGTTCCGGTAACTTTGCTTTTAAACCCGGAGCTATGAAATTTAAGAAACTGTCCGATTCCGAATCGAACTTGATTACTGAAGATGATATGACGGTTATCGGTGATACCAATCCTAAAGTGACCGGCGGTTTCGGACTTTCCGGCAACTGGAAGAATCTGGACTTCACGGCATTCTTCAATTACATGTGTGATTTTGATGTGCTCAATGTGAATAAACTCTACCTGCACTCGGCTGTCCGTCGTAATTATTCCAACTTATCTACGGATATGAACCTTGCCAATCGTTTCCGTTATGTGGACGATGCCGGTGTGAATGTTTCCAGTGACCCTGTTGCCTTAGCGGCATTAAATGAGAACGCCAAAACCTATTCTTGGATGTCCGTAACTCAGGGTATAACAATGATCGATTTGGTTGAAGACGGTTCTTTCCTTCGTTTGAGTACTTTGACGGTTGGTTATACGCTTCCTAAGCATTGGTTGAGATCTTTAGGAGTTAAGAGCCTGCGTTTATATTTTTCCGGAAGCAACTTGTTTACAATAACAGGATATAGCGGTTATGATCCGGAAGTGAATATCCAAAAAGGTTTGACGCCAGGCATTGATAATAATGTAACTCCGCGTAGCCGTGTTTATACAGTCGGTGTTAATTTGAATTTTTAAATTATATAGGATATGAAAAAAATATATATATCGGTAATGGCGAGCTTATTATTGTTCGCATCCTGTTCAGACTATCTGGATGTAAATTCTCCGTCTACGTTTGATAAGGAGTATGTATTTGGCAGTGAATCCGAAATAACTACTGCTGTCAATGGCATGTATGTGCCTATGGTCAGCGGTAAGGGTTGGGTAGGAGTTCTGCTTAAGAAGATGCTGTTTAATACGGATGTGGAGTTCAGTGGATTATCTACAGCATCCAATCTCAATGAGCGTGCATTTGTTCCGAGTACAGGCGATATAAAGTCGTATGGTGATATTTGGACGGGTATGTATGACGGGGTAAACCGTACGAACGATGTCATAGAGGGTATTGAACAGAGTCCTCTGTTTGCCGCTGCCGACAAAACTAAACCGTCGCGTCTGATGCATTATTACGGAGAAGCGAAAGTCCTGCGTGCCATGTATTATTTGGAGCTTGTCAGAAACTGGGGTGATGTGCCTTACAGAAGAAAACCTGCCGGAAATAAGGATGAATTGTTTATCGGAGCGACCGACCGCAATACAATATTGACCGATATGATTAATGATTTGATAGAGGTAGAACCTTTGATGTTGTATGCAGAAGAATCCGACAGAGGAGTAGAGGCTGCTTCAAGAGAATTCTGTCAGGCATTGATAGCTCGCATTGCTTTGCAAAGAGGTGGTTGGAGCCTCAGGCCGGATTATGATAATCCTTCTGCTGTGGGTACGATGGAGCGGAGCGACGATTGGAAAGAATATTATAAAATAGCTGAGGAATATGCCGGAAAGGTTATCTCTGAGGGTAAACATTCCTTGACTCGTTCTTTCCGTCAGGTTTGGGTAGATGAATGTAGTTGGATAGTACCGGTTGGTGATGATAATATTTTTGATGTACCGGCTAAAGTAGGTGGTTCCGGAGAATTGGCTTATTCCTGGGGAACATATATTGTATCGTCAAAGAACTCAGAGGGCGTGAATGCGTCCAATGCTCCTCACGGATATTCGTCCGGTGGCGCCAGATTGGCTCTTACCTATATGTTGTCTTTTGATAGAGAGGATTTACGTAGGGATATTACTTGTCAATACTTCGGTAAATTTTTACCGAAAGATTAAAAGTTAAACAATAGAACCGGCAAAAGCTGGTTCGGAAACACTAA
>NZ_JBCODG010000034.1:0-49899 GCF_040928965.1 Bacteroides sp. 2201st1_D9_2201SCRN_220225
ACGCCATAAAGATAGGGGTGGTCTTGATTTTTTCATATCCCACTGGCATATAAATCGTGATTTATATCTAAATTTGCGACAACTTCAGACAGGTAGCCTGAAAAACTCAGTGTGGGGTAAGTGCAAGCTGTCTGCGTGCGGTTTATCTCTGGCTGCCGTAAGAGAAACGGCAAGTATAACCGTGTCTTGGGCGGGGTGGAGTTGGTGATAAACGACAAAAACAATAAGAGAACTGCCAAAAGGCTCAGAGTCCGTTTGCCGTGAAGCTCTTATTTTTGCAATACAGAATAAAGTTCATTTCTTAATTCTATTAAAACTATCAAAGGCACATGAAAAAACTACTTGGATTAATTTCCTTTCTTTTAGTATTGGCAGGTTCCGTTTCTGCCAAAGTGGTACTTCCGGCTATCTTTTCCGACAATATGGTATTGCAGCAAAACGCGCAAGTCAATTTGTGGGGAAAGGCAACGCCCGGTGAACGGGTTTCGGTAAAAGCGTCATGGACGGATAAAACCGTGACAACCAAGGCTGCGGCTGACGGCAAATGGACTGTGAAGCTGAAAACGCCTGCGGCTGCAAAAGGGCAGTCTGTTACGGTGAGCGGTGAGAATACGATTACTATTAATAATGTACTGGTAGGTGAAGTATGGCTCTGTACCGGACAATCCAATATGGAATATCCGGTTTCCAGGCATCCCGATAAAAAATGGATGACCGGTATGATAACGGAAGCCGAGGAGATGAAGGACGCGGATTATCCGGAACTTCGTCTGTTCCGGGTGGAACATCAGTTGGCTCCCGACGGTGAAATGGATGACTGTCAAGGCCGGTGGCTGGTGTGCACGCCGAAAAACCTGTATGACTTCTCGGCTGTGGGATTCGTTTTCGGACGCCGGTTGCATAAGGAATTGAATGTGCCGGTAGGTATGATACAGTCTACATGGGGAGGTACGCATGCGGAATCGTGGACGAAAATGAGTGTTATGAAGAACAATCCGCTCTATGCAGATGTACTTGAAGATTTTGCTTTGAAGAATGTGAAGCAGGAGAAGGGATATTGCAAGGTCCCCGCTACGCTTTGGAACGGTATGATTCATCCTATTCTGGGATATACGGTGAAAGGAAATATCTGGTATCAGGGAGAATCGAATGCCATTCGTCATGAAAAATATCAGCAGGTATTCACCAATATGATTAACAGCTGGCGGAAAGAATGGAAGCAACCCGACATGCCGTTCTATTTCATGCAGATTGCTCCGCATAAAGGACAGCCGGCCGGTATTCGTGAAGCACAGCTCAAAACATGGCAAAGCGGGCTGAAGAATGTAGGCATGGCGGTTGTTACGGATGCGGCGGATTCTACGGATATTCATCCGCGTAATAAGCGCGTGGCGGGTGAACGCATGGCTTTGTGGGCGCTTGCCAAACAATATGGGAAGGATGTGGCATACTCCGGCCCGCTTTTCAAAACGATGAAAGTCAGCGGCAATAAGGCTGTATTGAGTTTTGAATATGCCGAAGACGGTTTGATGACACCTGAGAATGCTCCGGTCAAGGGCTTTCTGGTTGCGGGAGCCGACCGGCGTTTCTATCCGGCGGTGGCTGTGATAAAAGGCAGCCGGCTGGAAGTTTCCGCTCCGCAGGTGGCGGAGCCGGTTGCCGTACGTTACGGCTTTTGTAACTTCTTCCGTGTAAATCTTTATAATAAGTCGGGTTTGCCCGCAGTGCCTTTCCGTACGGATACATGGGAACAAGGCTCGTATGCGCGTTGGTTTGCCGACTCCGAGATGATGCGTTTCCCGCAGGCTTACCGGTTGGATCACGGCAAGCGTCTGTTCTTCGGTTATGCCCAGGGAGTGGGTTGCTGCGCCATGTTGCAGATGTGGAAGATAACGGGCGAACGTCGTTATTATGATTATGTGAAGCAATGGGCCGACTCTCTGATTAATGAAAAGGGGGAAATCCATCTGTATGATAAGTCCACTTATAACCTGGATTTCATTAACTCCGGAAAGGTGCTGTTTGACCTTTACCGTGAAACCGGCGACCAACGATATAAAGCGGCAATGGATATCCTTATCAAACAGTTGAAGAACCAGCCCCGTACTTTGGAAGGCGGATTCTGGCATAAACTGATTTATCAGCATCAGATGTGGCTGGACGGACTGTATATGGCTTCTCCGTTTATGGCGCAGTATGGTGCGGAATTCAATAAACCGGAATGGATTGATGAGGCGGTGAAACAGTTCCGTCTCTGCCATAAACATACCTATGATGCCAAGACAGGACTGTATCATCATGCGTGGGACGAAAGCAAGAGCCAGCGTTGGGCGAACCCGGAAACCGGACATTCTCCCAACTTCTGGGGGCGCAGTATAGGCTGGTGGTTTATGGCGCTGGTAGATGCTTTGGACTATATACCCGAAAATCATCCGGGACGTGCCGACATGATTGGCTATATCCGCGGATTGGCGGAGACATTGCCGAAATATCAGGATAAAGCGGGACTTTGGTATCAGGTTATCGACCAGCCTAAACGCAAGGGTAATTTCCCTGAGGCATCCGTGACCACCCAATGTATGTATGCTTATGCAAAAGCAGTGAATAAAGGATATATCGATGCCGGATACCGCGCTGTAGCGGAAAAGGCTCTGAAGGGCTTGAAAGATAAATTGCTGGTGGAGAAACAGGACGGAACGCTGACTCTGACCCGTTGTTGCCAGGTTGGCGGTTTGGGAGGTCATCCGTATCGCGACGGAAGTTTTGAATATTATATAGGTGAAAAGATGAGAGATAATGACGCCAAAGCAACGGGACCGTTCATTATGGGATGTCTGGAACTGGAGAAAATAAAATAGGTATGAATCGATTGTTTTGTATTGCCATGTTTGCATTTTGTGCAGTTTTTTTGTCTGCACAAGATGTTTCGTGGCCGGAGATTGGTTTGGATGCCAAACCGGCTGCACGCTGGTGGTGGATGGGAAGTGCGGTGGATAAGGAAAACCTGACCCGTAATCTGGAAGCATATGCTGCGGCGGGAATGGGTACGATGGAGATTACTCCGATTTATGGCGTACAGGGAAATGATGCGAAGGATATTCCGTTTCTCTCCCCCCGATGGATGCAGATGCTGCAATATACGGAAAGTGAAGCGTCCCGTCTGGGCATGCAGATTGATATGAACACCGGTACCGGCTGGCCTTTCGGAGGCCCTGAAGTGGGGATAGAGGATGCCGCCTGCAAACTGTTTGTTACGGAATATCGGTTAGAAGGCGGGAATACGCTTGATCAGAGAATAGAGGTTGCCGATAAAAAACAAAAGCCTTATGCCAAACTGGAGCGTCTGATGGCCTTTTCCGATACGGGGAAGTGTCTGGATTTGACGGATAAGGTAAAAGACGGAATGTTATGCTGGAAAGCTCCGAAAGGGAACTGGCGTTTGATTGCCGCCTTTTGCGGCAAGACTTTGCAGAAGGTGAAGCGTGCGGCACCCGGCGGTGAGGGGTATGTGATGAATCATTTCTCGGCCCGTGCCGTGAAAAACTATCTCGGACGCTTTGAACGCGCTTTTGACGGAAAGTTCAAGGATACGGCAGGTGGTGCTACAGCTTATCCCCATAATTTCTTTAACGACTCCTATGAGGTTTACGGGGCGGACTGGTCGGAAGGACTTTTTGATGAGTTTCTGGCGCGTCGCGGTTATAAACTGGAAGAACACCTGCCGGAGTTTCTGGCGGCAGGGGAGCGTTCGGACAAGACCCGGCGCATCATCTCCGATTATCGTGAAACTCTCGGTGAACTGTTGCAGGAGAATTTCACCCGTCAGTGGACGGAGTGGGCACATCGGCACGGGGCTAAAACCAGAAATCAGGCTCATGGCTCGCCGGGAAATCTGATAGACCTTTATGCCACGGTGGATATTCCGGAGTGCGAAGGTTTCGGTTTGTCTGATTTCGGTATACGGGGATTGCGTAAGGATTCGCTGACGCGTCCCAATGATTCCGACCTCTCCATGTTGAAATACGCATCTTCGGGCGCTCATATTGCCGGTAAACCTTATACCTCTTCGGAAACTTTTACTTGGCTGACGGAACATTTCCGCACTTCTCTGTCACAGTGCAAGCCGGATATCGACCTCATGTTCGTTTCCGGCGTCAATCATACTTTTTTCCATGGTACGACTTATTCTCCTGCTGAGGCTGCCTGGCCCGGCTGGAAGTTTTATGCTACAGTGGATATGAGTCCGACGAACAGCATCTGGCGTGATGCGCCTGCTTTCTTTCAATATATATCCCGTTGCCAGAGTTTTTTGCAGATGGGACAGCCGGATAATGACTTCCTTGTGTATTTGCCGGTATATGATATGTGGCAGGAGCAGGACGGACGTCTGCTGATGTTTGATATTCATAAAATGGCACGGCGTGCTCCGGGTTTTATAGAAGCGGTGCACCGCATTAACGATGCCGGTTATGATATGGATTATATTTCCGATAACTTCATTCGTACGGCCACCTGCCGTGATAAGAAAATTGTGACGTCAGGCGGAACAGCTTATAAAGCATTGGTTGTTCCCGGTGCACGTTTAATGCCTGCGGACGTACTTGCCCGCCTGCTCGAATTGGCAAGAGAGGGGGCGACTGTTGTGTTTCTGGACCGGTATCCGGAGGATGTTCCGGGGTATGCCAGGTTGGAACAGCGCCGTACGGACTTTAAGGGTACTCTGGAGCAGGTAAAGAAATTAGGAAATAAGCAAGGTAAAGGTAAGACGGTGTTCTTCGGTACGGATTATGTCCGTACACTGGCGCAGACTGCTGCTATACCGGAAGCGATGAAAACTTCTTTTGATTTGAGTTGTATCCGTCGGAAGAACCCGGAAGGTTATCATTATTTCATTTCCGCACTGACCGGAAAAGATACGGAAAGTTGGATACCGTTGGCTGTGCCTGCACGTTCGGCCATGCTTTATAATCCGATGAACGGTGTTTCCGGCAAGGCTCGTTTGCGTCAGAAGGATGGAAAGACGGAAGTTTATTTGCAATTGGCCTCCGGAGAATCTGCCATATTGAAAACTTTTACGGAAGCTGACGTACAAGCTCCGGAATGGAAGTATCAGACTGCTGCACGGGGAGCTGTCGAACTGTCCGGCTTATGGAACCTGCGGTTTGTGGAAAGCGCTCCTGCGGTACATAGTGTGCCGGATTCCGTTGCTTTGGGCTCATGGACGGATTTATCCTTTGAAGGTGCTAAAACGACGATGGGAACAGGCTGTTATACAACCACTTTTGTGATTGAAAATCCGGCCTCGGCCCAGGACTGGTTACTCTCACTTGGCGATGTCCGTGAAAGTGCCCGTGTACGTATCAATGGCCGGAATGTTGCCACTTTATGGGCTGTGCCCTATTGTTGCTCCGTCGGGCAATACCTGTGTCCGGGAAAGAATACTTTGGAAATAGAAGTAACCAATCTACCTGCCAATCGCATAGCCGATATGGATCGCCGTGGAGTGAAGTGGCGCATCTTCAAAGATATAAATATTGCAGCGCTTGGTTATAAAAAAGGGACTTATGCCGGTTGGGAACCTGTGCCAAGCGGATTATTAGGCCCTGTACGTATTATACCACTGAAGATAACTAAAAACGAAATGCAATGAAAAAAATCAGTCTGGGCGGAGTAGCGCTTGTTTGCGCTTTCTGCTCCTTATATGCTCAAGACCCGCGTGAACGAAACTATTTCTATGAAATCCTTGATCCTAAGCATGAACCGAAACCGTTGGTAGAGGGATTTGCCCAAGAGCGGATTACTGAAAATTTAAATCGCGGACTGGCGGTTGCCCCTTCCCGGGACGGCAAATCCGTGTATCTCAGCTGGCGTTTGCTGGCATCGGATGCTCCCGCCACGGCTTTCCATGTATATCGTGAGGTGGGCGGAAAGGCTTGCCGCCTGACGAAAAAGGCCGTTTCCCGTACTTGTGACTTTGTGGACACCGCTCCTCATGCACAAGCCGTCTATTGGGTGGAAGCTGTTGTCAAAGGACAGAAGCCGGTTGTATCGAAAAAACGGAAGGTCGTGTTATCCGATTTGAAGCCTTATACATCTATCCGCTTGAAAGATAATGCAAAAGCAGGAAAGATAGCATTGGCCGACCTGAACGGGGACGGAACTTATGATTATATCGTCCGTACTCCCGAAACGAACGTAGATCCGGGCATGCCGGGTGATACTACCGGGAAAACGTATAAAATATCCGCTTATTTGAGTGACGGTACTTACCTATGGACATACGATATGGGACCGGGGATTGAACCGGGTATCTGGTACTCGCCTTTCATCGTATACGATTTCAATGGTGACGGTAAGGCTGAGGTGGCGATTAAAACAGCGGGTACTGACTATGTGAAAAACGAGAAAGGACGTGTTTGCGGCGGGAGTGAATATCTTTCCGTACTGGACGGCATGACCGGACAGGAGATAGACCGGGTGGATTGGCCTGAGCGCAATGACCGTTACGGAAATCTGATTCGTCAGAATCGTAACCAGATGGGGGTTGCCTATTTAGACGGAAAGACCCCGTTTATATTGGCGGCACGCGGCACTTACAAGCTGATGGTTGTGGATGCCTGGATGTTGAAAAACGGTAAATTGGAACGTGCATGGCGTTGGGACGGTGATGAGGAGAATCCTATTGTCCGTAGTATGGGTGCGCACAGCATGGTTACTGCCGATGTGGACGGTGATGGCCGTGATGAGGTTATGTTAGGTTCCTGTATGCTTGATGATAACGGAACACTTTTGTGGTCTTCGGGCTTGGGACATAGCGACAAGGCATATCTTTGCAAGTTGCATCCCGATAGGGAAGGCATGCAGGTGTTTATGGTAAGTGAACCCAAAAAGGAAGATGGCCGTGGCGTTTCAGTAGTGGATGCGGCTACGGGTAAATTGATATGGAGCATCGGTCATACTACTTATCATGTAGGTGACGGTATGGTAACGGATTTTGATCCTGTTCATCCCGGTTTGGAGTGTTTTGCCAGCGAAGACCGTAAGGGGGGAAGTACCGACAGATATTTGCTTACTGCCGACGGAAAGAAACTGCAAGTAGCTCAAGATGAGATTCCCGGCTGCCGTAACTGGATATGGTGGGATGCTGATTTGTTGCGTGAGACATTTAAGGGAGACGATAACCGTTGGGGAGCAGGCTCCTCTTCCGGTGGACGTAGTCAGAGCATCTGGAAATGGAAAGGTGAGATATTAACGGAAAATATCAAGGGGGATATATTACTGATGGCTGATGTGGAAGGTGACTGGCGCGAGGAACTGATAACGGCTTTGCCCGGCGAACTGCGTATTTACCGCACCGATATTCCTGCGACAGACCGTAGGGTAACGTTGATGCAGGACGCTTTGTACCGTAGTTATGTGGCCCATCGTAGCATGGGGTATCCTCAAGCACCCGTACCGTCTTATTATTTAGGAGATAATTAATACATGTATCGGAATAAGATGTTTCGGTATGTTTGCTAACTTTAAAACGCTATTAAGAATGACAAAACCATTGTATGTAATTGCTGCTGTTTGTTTATGGATATTCAGTTCTTGCCAGTCTACGGACTATAAATATGAAGCTGTCTATCGTAACCTGCCTTTTGACATGCCTCGTGTGGAAGCGCCGAGATTTCCTGACCGTACGGTCAATCTGAAAGAGTTTAATGCCGTCGGTAATGGGGAAACTCTATGTACATCGGCCTTTGCCGATGCAATCAATGCTCTTTCCGAACAAGGGGGAGGACATCTTGTTGTTCCTGCCGGTGTTTGGCTTACAGGGCCGATCGTATTGAAAAGTAATATCGACTTGCATTTGGAAAAAGGGGCTGTTATCCTTTTCTCTCCTGATGTGGACCTCTATCCTTTGGTGGAAACAGTGTTTGAGGGGTTGGATACCCGCCGTTGCCAGTCTCCGATTTCCGGCCGTAACCTGGAAAATGTAGCTATAACCGGCGAAGGGGCAATTGACGGAAACGGCCATTACTGGCGTCCGTTGAAGCGTGAGAAGGTTACGGAGAGCGTCTGGAAGCAGACAACAGCCCGTGGCGGTGTATATAAACGTCCTACCTACTGGTTCCCTTATCCTGAAACTTTGAAAGGGGATACTATCAGCAATATGAATGTCCCCCAGAATCTGAAAACGGAAGAAGAGTGGCAAAGTGTCCGTCATTTCCTTCGTCCGGTGATGGTGAGTCTGATAGAGTGTAAGAATGTGTGGTTGCAAGGGGTGATTTTCCAGAACTCTCCGGCATGGAACCTGCATCCGCTGATGTGTGAGAATGTGCTGGTTGAAGATGTGCAGGTGCGTAATCCGAGCTATGCGCAGAACGGTGACGGACTGGATTTGGAATCTTGTAAAAACGCGCTGATTGTGAATTCTACCTTTGATGTGGGGGATGACGGAATCTGTCTGAAAAGCGGTAAGGATGAAGATGGCCGCCGTCGTGCACGTCCTTGCGAAAATGTAGTGGTAGATGGCTGTACGGTATTTAAAGGCCATGGCGGTTTCGTTGTCGGCAGTGAGATGAGTGGCGGGGTACGTAATGTATCCGTCAGCAATTGCCAGTTCCTGGGAACGGATGTGGGACTACGTTTTAAGAGCAAGCGCGGTCGTGGTGGTATTGTTGAAAATATATGGATTACCAATGTGTCTATGATGGATATTCCGACCGAACCGATTACTTTCAATCTTTATTATGGTGGAAAATCTGCCGTTGAAGTGTTGGAGAGCGGTGAAAAAGTTCCGGCTAAAGTAGAGCCTCTTCCTGTGGATGAAACAACTCCTTGTTTCCGGAATATTCATGTGAAGAATTTGGTATGCGCAGGCGCCCGTCGTGCATTGTTCTTCAACGGTATCCCGGAAATGCCGATTGAAAATGTGGTTTTGGAAGATGTTGATATAACTTCCCGATTGGGAGCCGAATTTGTTTATAGCAAGGCCGTTACGATGAAGAACGTAACCATCCGGAATACGGAAGGCGAGCAAATTGTCACCCGTTTTTGTGAGGATGTGAAATAGAAGACCGGATGTGGTAATAGCGGATGAAACGGATTGTCAAATCTGACACCCTTTCAGTCAAAATAAGTACAAGGAATAGGGGATGATTCCCCTATTTTTGTATCATGAAATAGCGACTAAAACTAATTACCATGAAACAATGTTTTTTTGCGGTCGATTTGGGAGCTACCAGCGGCCGTACCATCTTGGGAACTTTCACACCGGAAGGATTGGAAATGGAAGATGTGAATCGGTTCCCGAATCATCTGATTGAAACCGGCGGACATTTTTATTGGGATATATATGAGCTTTACCGGCATATTATCGAAGGACTGAAAATAGTCGCTCAGAAGAAGGATGTGGAAATTACTTCCATCGGTATTGATACATGGGGAGTGGATTTTGTCTGTGTAGGTAAAGACGGCGGATTTCTTCGTCAGCCTTATTCGTACCGTGATCCTCATACAGCCGGAGCGCCTGAGGCTTTCTTTAAAAAGGTTGCCCGTAAGCAGGTCTATGAGTGGACGGGTATTCAAGTGATGAATTTCAACTCTTTGTTCCAGCTTGATACATTGAGACGTAATAATGACAGTGCATTGGCCGCTGCCGATAAATTGCTTTTTATACCGGATGCTTTGAGTTATATGCTGACCGGTGAAATGGTAACGGAATATACCATTGCCAGTACGGCGCAGTTGGTCAATGCAAACACCCGTAAACCGGAAGATGCTTTATTGCGCGAACTCGGACTGACGGAAAGTAATTTCGGCCGTTTTGTTTATCCCGGTGAGAAAATAGGAACATTGACAAAGGAAGTACAGCGCATGACCGGATTGGGAGATATACCTGTAATTGCAGTTGCCGGGCATGATACGGCTTCTGCTGTGGCTTCGGTTCCTGCAATGAATCCTGATTTTGCCTATCTGAGCAGCGGAACCTGGTCTTTAATGGGAGTGGAAACGAAGGGGCCGGTTATTACAGAGGAAACCGAATCTTTGAATTTTACGAATGAAGGCGGTGTGGATGGCACTATCCGTCTATTGAAAAATATTTGTGGGATGTGGCTGTTGGAACGCTGCCGTGCGGCGTGGGGACAGACATCTTATCCGGAACTGATAGCCGAAGCGAATGCCAGTGAGCCGTTCCGCAGTCTGATTAATCCTGATGATGTCCTGTTTGCTAATCCTGCCGATATGGAACAGGCTATACAGACGTTCTGTTCGGATTCTCATCAGCCTGTTCCGCAGACACGGGGGCAAATTGTACGTTGTATCTTTGAGAGCCTTGCTCTGCGCTATCGTCAGGTTTTGGATAATCTTCGCACTCTTTCTCCTCATCCGATAGAGACACTTCACGTTATTGGCGGAGGAAGCCGTAATGAATTATTGAACCGTTGGACAGCCAATGCTGTCGGTATTCCTGTTGTGGCAGGCCCGTCTGAGGCTACGGCAATCGGTAATATCATGATTCAGGCATTGGCGGCGGGAACGGCAAAAGATATTGCTTCCATGCGCCAGTTGATCAATCGTTCTATTTCTTTGGAAACTTTCTATCCGGAAGATACGGACGTGTGGGATGCCGCATATTTACACTTCAAACAGGTGACAATGAATCATTAATGTTTAAAATAATATTAAATAAATCAGTATCATGAAAGAAGAATTAATAACAAAGGCTTATGAAGTGGCAAAGGAACGTTATGCTGCTCTTGGGATAGATGTGGAAAAGGTAATGGAACAGCTCCAGAAGGTTGCAATCTCCATGCACTGCTGGCAGGCCGATGATGTTATCGGCTTTGAGTCGGGCAGCTCGCTGACCGGCGGTATCCAGACTACAGGTAATTATCCCGGTAAGGCCCGTAATATGGAAGAATTGCGTAGCGACATCTTAAAGGCCGCTTCTTATATACCGGGCAAACATCGCTTGAATCTGCATGAAATTTACGGTGATTTCGGCGGTACGTTTGTTGACCGTGACCAGGTGGAAGTGAAACATTTTGAAAGCTGGATGCAATGGGCGGCTGAAAACGGGATGAAACTGGATTTCAACTCGACTTCTTTCTCACATCCTAAAAGCGGTAACTTGTCTTTAGCCAATCCGGATAAAGGCATCCGTGATTTCTGGATTGAACATACCAAGCGCTGCCGTGCCATTGCGGAAGAGATGGGACGCCGTCAGGGCGATCCTTGCATCATTAATCTTTGGGTACACGACGGTAGCAAGGATGTTACGGTAAACCGTATGAAATACCGTGAACTGTTTAAAGACTCTCTCGACCGGATTTTTGCTACGGAATATAAAAATATGAAGGACTGTCTGGAATCTAAAGTATTCGGTATCGGTCTGGAAAGCTATACAGTGGGCTCTAATGAATTCTGTGTAGGTTATAGCGTGCAACACCAGAAACTGATAACAATCGATACGGGTCACTTCCATCCTACGGAGAGTGCTGCTGATAAAGTTTCGTCCATGTTGCTGTTCGTACCCGAACTGATGCTTCATGTAAGTCGTCCGATACGTTGGGATTCCGACCATGTGACTATTATGGATGACCCGACTCTCGAACTCTTCCAGGAGATTGTCCGTTGCAATGCTTTGGACCGTGTACACATCGGTCTTGATTATTTCGATGCTTCCATCAACCGTATAGGCGCTTATGTCATCGGCACCCGTGCCGCACAGAAATGTATGTTGCGGGCATTGCTGGAACCGTTGGCTAAACTTCGCGAGTATGAGGCTGCCGGTCAGGGCTTCCAGCGTCTTGCCCTGTTGGAAGAAGCTAAAGCTTTGCCTTGGAATGCCGTTTGGGATATGTTCTGTTTGAAGAATAATGTTCCGGTAGGTGAAGAATTCATTGCTGAAATAGAAAAATACGAAGCTGAGGTTACATCCAGACGTAACTAAGTTTATCAGAGTTAGTGATAGTGTTTAGCGGGGAAAGCATATCTTTGCCCGCTACTTTCATTACTCATAGAACATTAACCGTTGATTATCATGAATACACTAATAGGATTATTAATTATCGCTGTGGGAAGCTTTGGGCAGAGCAGCTCGTATGTACCTATCAATAAAGTCAAAGGTTGGTCCTGGGAAAACTTCTGGTTGGTACAGGGCATTTTTGCCTGGCTTGTTTTTCCGCTGCTCGGCGCTTTACTTGCCATTCCTGCCGATGGCAGCCTGATAGAACTTTGGGGAGCCGGTGGTGCATTGCCGGCTATTATTTACGGTGTCCTTTGGGGTGTCGGCGGTCTGACATTCGGATTGAGTATGCGCTATTTGGGCGTTGCTTTAGGACAAAGTATAGCTTTGGGTACCTGTGCCGGTTTCGGAACCCTGTTCCCGGCTCTGTTTGCAGGGAAAGATTTGCTGCACGGTGACGGTCTGATGCTCCTTATTGGTGTTTGCATCACTTTGGCGGGAATTGCCATTATCGGTTATGCGGGCAGCCTACGCTCCAGAAATATGAGTGAGGAGGAAAAAAAGGCTGCCGTGAAAGATTTTGCGTTGACAAAAGGGTTGCTGGTTGCTTTGCTGGCAGGTGTGATGAGTGCCTGTTTTGCCCTCGGCCTGGATGCCGGAACGCCTATTAAGGAGGCGGCGCTGGCAGGTGGGGTGGCTCCGTTGTATGCCGGACTTCCTGTTATCTTTCTGGTAACTTTGGGCGGGTTCTGTACGAATGCGGCTTATTGTATCCAGCAAAATATAAAGAATAGGACGGGTAAGGAGTATTTGTCGGTCAGCGGTGATGTCCTTGTGAATAATGTTTTGTTCTGTGCTCTTGCCGGAGTATTATGGTATTCGCAATTCTTCGGTCTGGAAATGGGTAAGAGTTTTTTAGGCGGCAGTCCGATATTGCTTGCATTTTCCTGGAGTATACTGATGTCGCTGAATGTTACATTCAGTAATGTCTGGGGAATCCTGCTGAAAGAATGGAAGGGGTGCGGTTCCCGTACAATAGGCGTATTAATATTGGGATTGGCCGTTCTCATTGCTTCTATCATTGTAGTGGCGATGGCGCAAGCATGAAAATAATATCTAATAAACTGTAATTAAATAGACACATGAAATCAATTCTTGAAAATCGTCCCGAATTGGCTTATGAAGTCAATCAAGCGGCAGAAGTGGCCGGTTATCTTTGGCAAAAAGGTTGGGCGGAACGTAATGGTGGTAATATAACTTTAAACATCACTGAATATGTAGATGATGAAATCCGGGCTTTGCCGGCTATCAGCGAAGTAAAACAGATAGGAAAGGTACTCCCTTATCTGAAAGGTTGTTATTTTTATTGTAAAGGTACTCAGATGCGTATGCGTGATTTGGCACGTTGGCCTATGGCAAACGGTTCAATCATCCGTATTCTGGATGACTGTGCCAGCTACGTAATTATAGCAGACCAGCCTGTAATGCCTACATCGGAATTGCCTTCTCATCTTGCCGTGCATAATTATCTGCTTGAAAAAGGCTCTCCTTACAGAGCATCCTTGCATACACATCCTATCGAATTGATTGCTATGACCCATAACAAGAAGTTCCTGGAGAAGGATGTGGCTACCAATCTGCTTTGGAGTATGATTCCGGAAACAAAGGCGTTCTGTCCTCGTGGATTGGGTATAATCCCTTATGAATTGCCAAGTTCGGTAAAATTGGCTGACGCTACTATTGAGGCTTTGAACGATTATGATGTAGCTATGTGGGAAAAGCATGGAGTCTTTGCTGTAGATGTGGATATTATGTCTGCTTTTGACCAGGTAGATGTGTTGAATAAATCTGCACTGATTTACATTGCAGCTAAAAACATGGGCTTTGAACCGGACGGAATGAGTCAGGAACAAATGAAAGAGATGACCGTGGCTTTTAATTTACCCAAATAAAAATGAAGTATATGTACAGAATGATATTGAACGAAACCTCTTACTTCGGAGCAGGCTGTCGGAAAACAATTGCGGTGGAAGCCATGCGTAGAGGTTTTAAGAAAGCGTTCTTTGTGACAGATAAAGACCTGATCCGTTTTAAAGTCGCAGACAAAATAATTGAAGTTTTTGAAAAGAATCGTATTCCTTATGAGCTTTTCAGTGATGTAAAGGCAAATCCGACGATTGCGAACGTACAGAATGGCGTATCCGCTTTTAAAGCATCCGGTGCTGATTTTATTGTAGCGCTGGGCGGTGGCTCTTCCATTGATACGGCAAAAGGTATCGGCATTGTTGTGAATAATCCGGATTTTGCAGATGTGAAGTCATTGGAGGATGTAGCTGCAACCCGTCATAAGGCTGTCCCGACTTTTGCATTGCCTACAACGGCTGGAACAGCCGCTGAAGTCACTATCAATTATGTGATAATTGATGAGGATGCAAAGAAGAAGATGGTCTGCGTAGACCCTAATGATATTCCGGTTGTGGCGATTGTAGACCCGGAACTGATGTATTCCATGCCGAAAGGGCTGACTGCTGCAACAGGAATGGACGCTTTGACGCATGCCATTGAAAGCTATATAACACCGGGCGCCTGGGCGATGTCCGATATGTTTGAGTTGAAAGCCATCGAAATGATTGCCGCTAATCTGAAAGCTGCGGTAGACGATGGCAATGATGTCGCTGCTCGCGAAGCGATGTCACAGGCTCAGTACATTGCCGGTATGGGATTCAGTAATGTAGGTTTGGGTATTGTTCATTCCATGGCGCATCCGTTGGGCGCTCATTATGATACTCCGCATGGAGTTGCCAATGCATTGCTGTTGCCCTATGTGATGGAATATAATGCAGAGTCTCCGGCTGCCCCCAAATATCTTCATATAGCTAAAGCTATGGGAGTAGATACGGTGGGTATGACCGAGGCAGAAGGAGTGCGTGCGGCTGTGGATGCAGTCCGGAAGCTGTCATTGAGCATTGGCATTCCTCAAAAACTACATGAGATAAATGTAAAAGAGGAAGACTTGCATCAATTGGCTGTTGATGCCTTCAATGACGTTTGCACGGGCGGTAATCCTCGTCCTACTTCTGTCGAAGATATTGAGACTTTGTATCGTAAAGCTTTTTAATTATAATTTGAATTACCATGAAGAAAACTATTATTTCATGTGTGCTGTTTTTAACAGCCGTCACTGCTTTTTCGCAAACACCAATGAAGACGGCAGCAGAAGCTAAGCTTTCGGCTTCTGACCTTGCTGTGAAAATAGCAGACCGTATCCTTGCAACTACTACTTATGAGTTTAAGAATACCAAGACCGGTAAAACCTATAAGTCTGTCAAGAACTTGCCTTTGGATATGAATGTCAAGGTTGCATGTAAATACAATAATTGGCATTATACCAATGGAGTAACCCATATCGCTTTAATGGAATTGGCCGATAAAACGGGAGCGAAGAAGTATGATGATTATGTTCTTAAAAATATGAATTTCGTATTTAACGAGGGTAATCTTGATTTCTTTAAGAAGCAGTATGAGCAGGCAATGAAAAATGAAGGATGGTATGGCGTTCGTAAGTTGAGTTGGCACATGATATTCCGTGGAAAGCGTTTGGATGATAACGGTCCTATGGGAGCCAGCCTGATTGACCTGCAGATGAAGCATCCGAATAATTCTTTCTTGAATTATATTAATGAAACAGCCGAGCACTTGAACTATGGCGAGCCTCGTTTGGCTGACGGTACTATTGCCCGTATCTGGCCTCATGAAAATACCATCTGGGCTGATGATGCTTTCATGGCTATCTCTTTCCTTGCACGTATGGCTAAGATGACCGGTGACATGAGTTATATCAATGATGCTGCCAATCAGGTAATCAAATATCACAAATATTTGTGGTGTCCCGAAAAACGGATTCTCTATCATTGCTATCATACGGATACGGACGAGCACGGTGTTGCTCATTGGAGCCGTGCCAACGGTTGGGTTTTCATGGCAACTGCCGATTTGCTTGCAGTGATGCCGCAGAATCATCCTATGCGTCCTGAGGTTTTGGAGTGCTTCCGCCGTCAATGTAGCGGTGTAGTGCGTTATCAGGGTAAGAACGGTCTTTGGCATCAGCTTCTTGATAAGGAAGATTCCTATGAGGAAATTACGGGTACGGCCATGTTTGTTTTTGGTATCGCACGTGGTGTAAAGCACGGTTGGCTGCATCCTGATTTCATTTATGCTGCCGAGCAGGGGCTGAAAGGAATGATGACACTGATGTCCGACAAAGGCGATGTGACCAAAATCTGTGTCGGAACGGGTATCATGCCGTCGCCTGCATACTACTACAACCGTCCTACCCAAGAGAATGATCCGATGGGTGAAGGACCTGTTCTCCGCGCATTGATTGAAATGATGGATGCGCCGAAGTATACAGAGATTAAGGCTGAACAGCAATACGATAAAATTGTAGTCAAAAAGTAATAATCCTTTTAGATAGTATGTTAATCCCGTCTGGAAACACAAAGATACTTCCAGACGGGACTTTTTTTATTAAATCTTCCATAGGTATCTCTTATTTCACAAATATTTCCTATTTTTGTCCCGAATCCATCATGAAGGACACGTGGTATGACTAAGAATTACAATGATTTAGGAGTGGAATTTAAGTACCTTATCGTAAATGACATGGACCAAAAGTTTGGTCTGTGGGTAAATACTGTCGGCTTTCAATCCATTCAGCCGGACTCTCCGTATCCATTGAAGGATCATCCTTCCGGTTATTTCTTTAATGCCCAGAAAGGACGTGTCTTGCGTGAGTATCAATTGGTTTATATCACGAAAGGACGGGGATTGTTTTCTTCGGAAACAACGCCGGAAAAGCAGGTATGCAAAGGACGTCTGATGGTATTGTTTCCCGGTCAATGGCATACTTATCACCCTTATCGCCAAACCGGATGGAACGAATATTATATCGGTTTTGAAGGTCCTGTCATTGATAATCTGGTGAAAGGCGGTTTCTTGTCTAAAGACAATCAAGTGCTTGAGGTGGGTTTGAATGAGGAGTTGGTGTCTCTTTTTTCCCGTGCTTTGGAAATAGCGGAAGCGGATAAAATATCTTCCCAACAGTATCTTGGCGGTATAGTGCTGCACATAGTAGGTATGATACTGTCCATTTCTAAAAATAAAATTTTTGAGGTGGGCGATGTTGATCAGAAGATTGAGCAGGCCAAGATTATAATGAATGAGAATGTCTTTAAGGATATTGATCCTGAAGAGTTGGCTATGAAATTGAATATCAGCTATTCCTGGTTCCGGAAAGTATTCAAGGACTATACAGGTTATGCACCGGCTAAATATTTCCAGGAGTTGAAGTTGCGTAAAGCCAAACAATTATTGGTTGGTACTTCTCATTCCGTTAAAGAGATTTCTTTTATGCTCGATTATAAGTCTACCGAACATTTCTTTTCATTATTTAAAAAACGCACAGGGTTTACCCCATTGGAATATCGCTCTTTTGGTCGGGAGACTGAGGTGGAGAACGAGGATTTTGATTAATGTCAAAATGAATAGTCTACTATCAAAATTGTTATAAAAACTTTGATTGTCAGATTTTTATTGGGTGAAAAGCTTCTTTTTTCTTAGGAGAAAGTCAAAAAAGAAAGTATTTGTGTCAGCAGTTATATTTTTGTAAGGTATGATTATATTTATTTTTGCGCTTACAAGTTCGATACTCAATAATAGTTGTATCGGGCTGTTAATCTTGAATTAATTAATCAACCAATTTATATTAATAGTCTATGAGAATTTTACACAAAAAACTATGCTTGTTGATGCTTCTATTAATAAGTTTTCCTTTTAGTCTTTTTGCTCAGAACAAAACAATTACAGGTACAGTTCGTGATGCAGTGGATGTCGTGATTGGCGCTTCTGTTATGGTAAAAGGCAATACTGGTGTTGGTACTATTACTGACATGGATGGTAAATTTACTCTCTCTTTGCCAGCTTCTGCAAAGGAACTGGTCGTTTCGTTTATCGGTTATGATAACCAAACAGTGGTGATTGGCAACAAAACCCACTTTGACATTACATTGAAAGAATCTTCAGTAATGTTGGAAGAAGTGGTTGCAATTGGCTATGCAAAGGTAAAGCGTAAAGAATTAACAGGCTCTTCCGTTTCTGTGGGTAGTAAAGAATTGGCTATGGCTCCCGTTACAACTGCTGCACAGGCATTGGCAGGTAAAGCTGCTGGTGTTAATATAGTTCAGCAAAGTGGAGCTCCGGGTGCTGAAGTTAATATTACTGTACGTGGTGGTACATCTATAACACAAGGTACACAACCGTTATATATTGTAGATGGTTTTCAAATGGAAAACGGTCTTCAAAATGTTGACATAAATGATATTGAGAGTATTGATGTGATGAAAGATGCTTCTGCTACAGCTATTTATGGTGCTCGTGGTTCAAATGGTGTTGTTTTAATTACTACGAAATCTGGTAAATCGGGAAAAACCGAAGTTTCTTATAATGGATTTGTTAGTTTTGACCGTCTCGGCAAGAAATTAGATTTGCTGGGTGTAGAAGATTATGTAAAGTACCAGTATGAGTTTCAGTTGCTTCGCGGCAATCAAAGTAGTTTTGCCAATCTATTTGGAGGAAATATCAATGATGCAGATTTTTATACGGGTGCTTATAGCCGTATTGCTCAAGAATATGGTAATCGCGCAGGTATTGATTGGCAGGATGAAGTTTTTGGCTCTACAGGTGTTACGCAGAATCATAACGTAAACATAACCGGTGGTACTGAAAAGACTAAGTATATGTTAAGTTATAATTATACTGGTGAAGATGGTATTATGGATAAGCATGGCTATCAGAAGAATAGTATCCGTGCTAAAATCAATCACGAATTGTGGAAAGGTGTACGTTTTGATTTTTCTTCAAGTATGCAGATGACTAAAGTTGAAGGTGGTGGCTCTTTAGGTGGAAAATTGAAGCAGACTATTTTGCAACCAATTACAGGTGGTGTGAAGTTTACTGAAGAAGAAATGTTGAATAAGGATTTGTCTGACGCGTATTCTGATATGCCGGGTGCTGATAATTATGATATTAATAATCCTTTGTTGGACAATATGGCTATTGCACAAGAAAAGTATACCCGTATGGCTACTGTAAATGCAGGATTGGAAATTGATTTAATGAAAGATTTGACATTTCGTACGGCCGCTAGCTATATGTGGCAACAGATTCGCGAGGATTATTGGGATGACGGCTCTACCAGACAGGCTGATGCAAATCAAAGTCCTTATGGATATGGTTATCGTAATAACGGTGAAAAGTTTTCTTGGCAGGTTACGAATACATTAAACTATTCGTTTAATTTGGATGATAATAAACATAACTTTAGCGTTTTGTTGGGACAAGAGACTTATTATCAAGAGAAAATGAATTTAGATAATGAGTACCGTAAATTTCCTTCTGGTAATTTTGAGCTAAACGATGTGGCTATGGGTACTCCTTATGAATGGAAATCAGGAAAGAATAAGGAAGGTTTGGTTTCTGTTTTTGGTCGTTTGTCATATAATTTTAAGGAACGTTATTTATTTACAGGTACATTACGTGCTGATGGTTCGTCCAAGTTTGCAAGAGGAAACCAATGGGGTATTTTTCCCTCTGCTTCAGCTGCATGGCGTATTTCAGAAGAGGAATTCTTGAAAGATGTTGATTTCTTGAATAATTTGAAATTACGCGTAGGTTATGGTACGGCCGGTAATAATAACATTGATGATAATATGTATACTACGGGCTATGGTTCAGGTCATTACGGTATAGCAGGTCAAGATTATATCACATTTGTTCCAGGTTCAACATTGGGAAATAAGGATCTGAAATGGGAAAAAACTACTACTACTAATGTAGGTTTGGATATTTCGTTATTCAACAGCCGTGTAAACTTAGCTTTGGACTGGTATAATAATGAGTCTTCTAATCTTTTGATTAAAAATAAAATTCCTACTACTACAGGTTATGCAGACCAATATCAGAACTTAGGTTCTATTCGTAACCGTGGATTTGAAATAGTATTGAATACAACCAATATTCGTACTAAGGATTTTACTTGGAGTACAGATCTTAATATTGCTATCAATCGCTCTAAAGTATTGGAACTATATGGAGATGAGAGTTTGGATTATTTTATACAAGACTATGAGTCGCGCATGGGGTATAAGATTGAGGTAGGAAAACCATTGGGACAATACTATGGACTTCTGTATGACGGAGTATATACAACTGATGACTTTAACCAGCAGGCTGATGGTACTTATAGAATAAAAGACGGTGTCGCTTCTTTGAAAGGACTTGATCGTAAGAAAATTAAACCGGGCGATGCCAAGTACGTTCCTACAGCTGGTGAAACAGATAGCAATGGTAATCCTGTATGGTCAACAAACGATCGTACTGTGATAGGAAATGCAGCTCCAAAATTTACCGGTGGATTGAATAATACTTTTACCTACAAAGGTTTTGACCTTTCTATTTTTATGAATTTTGTAGTAGGAAATGATGTTTTCAATATGAGTACACAACGTTTTATAGGCCCTTATCTGTCTAATCAGAACTCATTGGCGATTATGAAAAACCGTTTTACATTGGTTGATCCGCAAACAGGTAAGGAAACTACAAATTTGGCTCGTTTGGCAGAGTTGAATCCTGGGCAATTTGGCAAAAATGTAATGTGGAATATTTCAGAGAATAATAAGACTGCTATCAGTGATCATAGTAGCTATTATATTGAAGATGGTTCTTATTTACGTTTTAGTACAATAACTTTAGGGTATACGTTCCCTAAACAATGGATACAAAAAGCAAAATTAAGTAATGCACGTATTTATTGTACATTGAATAATATTGCTACAATTACAGGTTATAATGGTTACGATCCGGAAGTATCCGCTTCAAGTAGTGCATTGACTCCTGGCATTGACAATTCGGCTTATCCCCGTTCAAAGAGTTGGGTTTTAGGCGTTAATTTAACATTCTAATTATCGAAATGAAGGTCATGAAAAAAATAATAACTATTTTAACTGCGTCAGCATGCTTGTTGACATTTACTTCTTGTCAGGACTGGCTGGATATGCCTTCCGAATCAAAAGCTGATAGTGAGACACTGTTTGAAAATCTTGGACGTGCAGAAATGACTGTAGTTGGTGCTTATCCTAGCTTGTTTACTCAAGAATTAGGTTATCAACTATTAGAAGGAACAGATGAATCTAGTTCTTCAGAAACTAATTCTAAGTATAATGTTTCCAATTATGATTATACTTCTACTTCTTCGATGTTGAATTCTACATTTTCAAGTATGTATAAGGCAATAGAATACAGTAATGTCTGTATTAAAAATTTGCCGTTAATGAATGTGGCAGAAGGAGAAAAAAAGAAACGTGATGCTCTTTTAGGCGAAGCATTGGCTATTCGTGCCTATGCTTATTGGAATTTGGTACGTTTTTATGGTGATGTTCCTTATTCTAACATACCTACTTCTGAGTTGAATAGTTATAGTTCATCTCGTGTAAGTCGAGATGAAATTTGGGATAACTGTGTGAAAGATCTGCAAGATGCAATAGAATTGTTGCCTTGGAAAAGTGAAGGAATGGTAAGCACTCCGGAACGTTTCACTAAAAATTCTGCTTATGGTATTTTAGCGCGTGTGGCATTGTATGCAGCCGGATATTCTTTGCGCTGGGATTTGAATACTGTGCCCTATGATGCAGCAACTGTTAGAATAGCACAACGTGATGATCAAAATCGCATCAAAGAACTTTATCAGATAGCTGCTGATGCTTGTTACGAAATAATAAAGCAAAAGGAAAATGATTTGTTGGATAGTTATGAAGAGGTATTTCGTGATTTAGCAACCAAAGAGTATAATAAAGAAACGATGTTGGAATATGGTTGGTATGGTGCAAATTCGTCGGATGTACGTACTGGTTATGTAAATGGTATTCCTACAAATGGTTCTGGTGGCACTTTTGGTAAAGGTGGTGCACAAATGATAGCAATGCCTACTCTTTATTTTGAATATGCCGATGGTGACCAACGTCGTGATGTTTCTGTATGTAATTATGGCATTTATACAGATGGCAAGTATCAAATGAATACATATATTGGCGCAGGGGTAGGTAAATATCGTATCAATTGGTGTAAAGACAGAGGTACTTCCGATAGTCGCCGCGATATTAATTTCCCGTTATTGCGTTATTCGGATGTACTGTTGATGTATGCAGAGGCATTGAACGAATTAAATGGATATGCTACTCCAGATGCCGTTGATGCTTTGGAAAAAGTCCGTTTGCGTGCTTTTAAGAAAGATGCAAGTAAGATTAAGCCTATACCTACGGAGTATACAGCTTTCAAGAATGAAATTATTTTAGAACGCAAGTTGGAACTGTCTAATGAATCTTTGCGTAAAACAGATTTAACGCGTTGGGGAATTCTTTATGATCATTTGATGGCTGAAAAAGATAAATTATACCAGTTGGCAAGACGTGAAGGTAAATATGCAGATGTTGATGTCTACCGTGCCTATAAAGGCGGTAAAGCTGTTTACCAAGATCCTACAGTCGCTTTGCCTTATATTACATTAAAGGAATCAGATTTTTCAAAATTTGGTTTAACTAACGATGAAATCAAAACGCTGAAAATCCAAAATGATGGAGTAAACGGTGGTTTTGTAGAAAAGGAGGTTTATGAGGATGTAAATGGCAATATTTATTTAACAAAAGATGACATGCCTGAGGCGCAGCAGGAGAATGCTACTGCCGTAACTTATACTATTTTAAATATGTTCGGTTGTCACACGATTAAAAACAAGGGTGGACTTTCTGTTGAGCAGGTGGAAGGTATAAGTGATGTAAATAACTTCATTACTAATATGTTCTATGGTTTGGAAAAGAATAAAGTAGAGATTCTTCCGTTCAGTACAACAGCTATTATTGATGTTAATCCTGGTTTAAAAGATCAGCAACATCCTTGTTACTAAAAGTAATGATTGGATATTAGATTAGTAAAGAGAAAAGGTGGATACTCGGTACTTGAGTTCCACCTTTTCTATATTATATTTAACCCAAAAACGGAATATACTTTATGCCTTTTCAATAAAAAACTTGTTTTATGAAGAAAGTTTGTTTTAGCATTATCTTGCTTATTGTAGCTTTTTCTGTGCAAGCGCAATCTCTTGCTTTTCCTGGTGCTGAAGGTTATGGCAAATACACTACTGGCGGACGTGGTGGACGAGTATTAATAGTAACCAACTTGAACGACAGCGGCGAAGGAAGTTTGCGGCATGCTGTAGAGCAAACAGGAGCGCGTATCGTAGTCTTTGCCGTAGACGGTAATATTGAATTGAAATCTCCACTTCGAATAAATAACGACAGCATTACCATAGCCGGTCAATCTGCTCCGGGTGATGGAATCTGTTTAAAGGACTATCCGTTAATTGTTAATGCAAGCAATGTTATTATCCGTTATGTCCGAGTCCGTGTGGGCGATCGCTATCGCTTAGATAGTGATGGTTTGAGTGGAGGACGTTATGGGCAGAAGAATGTAATTCTGGATCATATTTCTGTAAGCTGGAGTATAGACGAATGTCTTTCTATCTATAAAACAGAAAATCTTACCGTACAATGGTGTCTGGTAACACATAGCCTGAATTCTTCAGTCCATACGAAAGGTAATCATGGATTTGGCGGTATTTGGGGAGGGTATAAGGCTACATTCCATCATAACCTGTTGGCAAATCATGCCAGCCGTAATCCCCGGTTTTCTTCTGTCGATGGAACTAAATGGGTAGACTATCGTAATAATGTGGTGTATAATTGGGGATTTAAAACTGCCTATGGTGGTGGACATCATGGTGAGATAAATATGGTGGGTAATTATTATAAGCCGGGGCCTGCCTCTCAGCATCATCGTTTACTTGATGTGGCTGAAGACGGTACCGGCCGTTACTATGTGGCAGAAAACGTAATGGAAGGGGATGATACTGTGACTTATGACAACCATCGTGCTGTGATGGATAGATTTTCTTGTTTGGTTGATAGTCCTTTTCCGTATGAGCCCATTGAAGAAGATATACCGGTGGTGGCCTATCATAAGATATTAAAGGAGGTAGGGTGTAGTTTCTCGCGTGACATGTACGATAAAGAAGTTTTGCGCCAAGTAAAGAAAGGGCTTGGAACATTTGGTCTAAAAGGGATTATCAATTCTCCGAAAGAGGTAGGCGGATGGCCTGTGTTGAAAGTTGGAAAGCCTTTACGTGATACTGATGCGGACGGAATGCCTGACGTGTGGGAACGTCGGTACGGATTGAATGCGGATGATGCCTCTGATGCTTCCACCTATACGTTGGATAAGAATTATACTAATATTGAGATTTATCTGAACGGACTTTTGGAAAAATGAACATTATTTCCCTTGGTATTTCTGACTCTGTACAAAATCAATATATTACTTACACTGATTTTATATTGAATTCAAATTTATTATTTTCGAGAATTAAAATCCATATAAAAGAAGTATGAATATAAGAATCTTTTTTACTGTTTTAGGACTATTGTCCGCTCTTTGCGTATGGTCTCAGCAGACAGAGCGCCGTTATCTTTCCGGTACCGGACTGGGCGATGGCGTAACCTGGCAGTTTTATTGTTCCGAGGGTAGGAACAGCGGGAAGTGGAGCAAGATAGAAGTGCCTTCTCAATGGGAACTGCAAGGTTTTGGTGAATATACCTACGGGCGTTGGTATAAGAAGAAAGGGGTTAAGAATCCCAGTATAGAAGAGGGGATTTATCGTCATACATTTCGTGTACCGGAAGATTGGAGAGGTAAGAACATACGTTTGTGGTTTGATGGGGTTATGACAGATACGGATGTGATTGTAAACGGAGTTTCGGCCGGAGAAACACATCGGGGCGGATTTTATCGTTTTTCCTATGACATAACTTCTTTGTTGAAATATGGTGCTGCCAATAAGCTGGAAGTACGGGTAAAAAAACATTCTGGAAATAAGTCGGTGAATGCGGCCGAACGTAAGGCGGACTGGTGGTTGTTTGGGGGGATTTACCGTCCTGTATGGTTAGAAGCCAAACCTCAGACACGTATCGAACATATTGCAGTGGATGCGAAAATGGATGGGGAAATGCAGCTTTATACCGAGCTGAAAGGAGTGAGAGGCAAGGAAAAATTAACGGCAGCTTTACATCCTTTGGATGGAACGGACGTTTGTTCGGAGGTTTGGACGTGGGACGTGGGGCATGACAGTGTGTTTGCTCATATTTGGAAAAATGTAGAACCTTGGACTCCGGAAAAACCTCGGCTTTACAATCTCATTGTTACCTTGCGGAATGAAGAAGGGGAGGCTTTACACCGGACATCTGTCCGCGTCGGATTCCGTACCGTTGACTTTCGTCCACGCGACGGTGTTTATCTGAATGGTACGAAACTGGTGATGAAAGGCATAAACCGTCATTCTTTTCACCCCGATGGCGGGCGTACCACCAATAAGGAACTCAGCATTCAAGATGCCCTGCTCATTAAAGAAATGAATATGAATGCCGTGCGTTCCCATTATCCACCCGATGAGCATTTTCTGGATGCTTGTGATTCGTTGGGATTGCTCTATATTGATGAACTTGCGGGCTGGCAGAATGCTTACGACACTGTTACAGGCAGCAAGTTGGTAAAAGAAATGATAGCAAGGGATGTAAATCATCCATGTATCGTACTTTGGAGCAATGGAAATGAGGGCGGGTGGAACATGGCTACGGACAAACTGTTCTACCGTTATGATCCGCAGCGCCGTCATGTCATCCATCCTTGGGCGGACTTTGATGAATTGGATACACACCATTACCCGGCTTACCTGACCGGTGTAGGCCGTTTCACCAACGGATATAAGGTTTTCATGCCGACAGAGTTTATGCATGGTCTGTACGACCAGGGACATGGAGCCGGACTGGAGGATTTCTGGGCGCGATATACGGCACACCCTTTGTTTGCCGGAGGTTTTTTATGGGCATATAGCGATGAAGCTGTACGCCGGACAGACTGTAATGGCATTTTGGACAGTGAAGATTATAATGCGCCTGATGGTATTGTAGGTCCTTATCGGGAGAAAGAAGGCAGTTTCTATTCCGTACGGGAAATATGGTCGCCTATAAAGATAAAGCCTCTCCAGCTAACGCCTTCTTTCAATGGTCGTTTTTTAGTGGAGAACCGTTATCTGTTTACTAATTTGAAGGAGTGTTCCATGCGCTATCGCGTCCTTTCCTATCCTTCCCCGCTACAGAGCCGGGCAGAGGGATGCACAGTAGACAGCGGCCGGGTGAATTTGCCTGCTTTGGAACCGGGTGAAACCGGATATGCCTGTATAGCTGCATGGGAGAATCCGGAAATCCGGGAAAAATTCTTCTCTAAGGGAGATGTTTTGGAATTGGAGGCTATAGGAGTGGATGGAAAGAGCGTGTGTACACGTACGTATCCCATCAGTTTTGCGAAAAGCTATTTTGAAGGGCAACTGGCTTCTTTGAAAAGAACAGGAAAAGGTTGTTGCGTGAACGAGACTGATTCTTTAATAACGTTGTGTTCCGATTGGGTGGACATATCCTTTCGCCGAAACGATGCTACCATATATTCTGTATTGCGGAAGAAAGACAACCGGATAATTCCGTTGAAAGACGGTCCGCTGCCTGTAGGAATGCAAATGAAACTGGTGTCCCTTTCCGCTCGTATGGAGCAGAGAGGTGATGCTGTCCTTTGTGCCCGTTATCGGGGCGGAGCGGATTCCGTTGTGTGGCGTTTGCGTCCGGACGGGCTGTTGAAGATGGATGCCGTATTGCTGAACCGGGCATCGGGCGGTGATGGCTTTGATGATGCTTTTACGGATAATGCCATACTTAACTTCGGGTTTACCTTCTCTTATCCTGAAAGCGAATGTACAGGTATGCGTTGGTTGGGGCGCGGTCCTTACCGTGTGTGGAAGAACCGTATTCCGGGCACGAATTACGGTATCTGGCAGAAAGACTTTAATAATACTGTTACCGGAGAGAGTGCGGACAAACTGGTCTATCCGGAATTTAAAGGGTATCACGCCAATCTTTATTGGGCCACAATTCAAGGCAAGCAGAATGCTTTTACCGTCTATGCGGCTACGGACGGAGTGTTCTTTCGTGTATTCACTCCGGATGAACCTCGTGGGCGTCAGGATGGTATCCATACAATGCCGGACTTTCCGGCCGGGGATCTTTCTTTCTTATTGGATATTCCCGCCATTCGCTCTTTCAAGCCGATAAGTCAGCACGGGCCGCAGAGTCAGCCTGGAACTATCCGTATCAAAAAAGGGGATGAGGGATTGAAACTGGAGTTGGCATTTGACTTTCTGTGACAGCTTGGGCAGTGTATGCCCGATAATCATTTCTCTTAGCATTTCCGCCAAACCGGACAGAATCGGTTTGGCGGAAATGCGTTATCTTTGCTTCGTTCACAACTATGAGATATATTACTTACACTAAAAATACCATGAAAAAACTGTTTTATTCTCTACTTGCAGTCGTCTTGGCAGCTTGCGGTTCGGAAAAGCAAGCGCCGATAGATCGTGAGGCGCTGGTTGCCCGTAACAACCCTCAGGTATCTTCGTTTGATTCGTTGGCGTCGTTGTCGGTCGGCAACGGTGAGTTTGCCTTTACTGTGGATGCTACCGGTCTACAGACTTTTCCTTCAGTATATAAGAAAGGCGTGCCATTGGGTACGCAAAGTCAATGGGGCTGGCATAGTTTCGGTAATCCCAATAAATACAAACCGGAAGAATACTTGAAAGAACACGATTTCGGTCGTGGACATAAAGAAATATACGCTTGTCAGTTTAAAGAAGACGGACGTCAGAAAGAAGCTTCCAATTGGTATCGCATGAACCCTCATCGCCTGCATTTGGGTATCGTGGGACTGGAGTTGGGCGATGATGTGAAGACTTCTGACATTACCGATATTGCCCAGACATTGGATATGTGGAACGGTGTCATCAACAGTCACTTCACACTGAAAGGTAACGCCTTTGATGTACAGACCGTATGTCATCCGCAAATGGACATGATTTCAGCCAGTATCACCAGTCCGGCACGTGCTGGGGTGAAACTGCATTTTCCATACCCTACGGGCGCTCATGCCGATGATGCCTGCAATTGGGATGCCAACAACAAACACACTACAGATATAGTCTTTGAGAATGCGCAAAGTGCAGTTCTCAAACGTACACTCGATTCTACCGTTTATTATGTATCTCTGCGTTGGGAAGGAAAAGCTTCCCTCAAGGAGAAGTCTGCAAACTATTTTGTACTGACACCGGCGGAAGATAAACTCGCTTTTTCTTGCAAGTTTACGTCTGCTTTTCCCGGAACTGTATTCGAGAGTGAACCGGCTGTCTATACATCTGCCGATACTCTGCCTACTTTCGCCGAAACTCTGGCAGCCGGCAACAGCTATTGGAACAATTTCTGGAAGAACGGTGCGGCTGTAGACTTCTCACATTGTACCGACCCGCGTGCCAAAGAACTGGAACGCCGTGTCGTATTGAGCCAATACCTGCTCGCCATTCAGTCGGCAGGCAGTGTTCCGCCGCAGGAAACAGGACTGACCTACAATTCATGGTTTGGCAAGTTCCACCTCGAAATGATATGGTGGCATCAGGCTTGGCAGGCACTTTGGGGGCATCCCGAATTGCTGGACCGCACACTCGGCTGGTACGAAACGGTAGAACCTGTTGCCCGTGAGATAGCCCGCCGTCAGGGATTCGACGGAGTGCGTTGGATGAAAATGACCGATCCCAGCGGAACGGAAGCTCCGTCTAATGTAGGCAGTTTCCTGATTTGGCAGCAACCGCATTTTATCTATTTGGCCGAACTCGTTTACCGTGCCAATCCTTCGGATGAGGTGATTAAGAAATACAATCATCTGGTGCAGGAAACTGCAAAGTTCATGTATTCTTTCGCCACTTACGATGAATTCCATGGACGTTTTATCCTGAAAGGCGCTATTCCCGCACAAGAAACATTGCGTGCGGCTACTACCATCAATCCGCCGTTCGAACTCTCTTACTGGCATTATGCCATGAATGTGGCTCAGCAGTGGCGTGAACGTGCCGGTGAAAAGCGTAATCTGGAATGGGATGAGATGATAGACAAACTCTCTCCGCTGGCCTATAATGAAGACTGCCTTTATCTGGCTGCCGAAAATGCAGTGGATACTTACAAGGATATCCGTTTCACCAGCGACCACATGGCAGTGCTTGGCTCTGTGGGTATCCTGCCGATGAACAAGCTGATACGTGCTGACTATATGAAGAATACGCTTCATTGGGTGTGGGACAACTGGAACTGGGGCAAGACATGGGGCTGGGATTACCCGATGACCGCTATGAATGCCACTCGGCTGGGTGAACCCGAAAAGGCTGTAGGCGCCTTGCTGATGGATAAGCGCACCAATACCTACTTGTTGAACGGACACAATTATCAGGACGGACGTCTGCGTTGCTACCTGCCGGGCAATGGCGGCTTGCTGACTGCCGTAGCGCTGATGTGTGCCGGTTGGGACGGGTGTGAGGTGAAGAATCCCGGTTTCCCGCAAGACGGTACATGGGATGTGCGTTGGGAAGGATTGAAGCCGATGCCATAATTGCCTCTTTGTATATAAATATTATTATATATAACTAATCTGGGACTACTCCGTACTACCCCTTTTCTGAATAGCTTGCAGAAGGGGTGCATTCAGTATACGACTGATATAGGTTCAGTCGTATACTGAATGTATTTCAATCGTATAGTGAATGGCTTTCAGTTATGCCTTCATCCTTTGAATTAAATAAAACCTTATGAACCGTATTTCTGTTTTTGCAATTATTTTTACTCTGTTTATCCCTTTGGGGGCTTACGCGCAATATGCTTCTTCGTCTAAAACTCCGAAGAAAGCAGGTGATTTGATAGAATCCACTTCCTACAATGACCATAAGCGGGGAGCTCCCCGTATGTTGCAATACTTGCCGTCCGGTGAAGAGTTTGTCTGCGTCAACGGCAAGAACCGCTACACACGTGCTTTGTATGGCGGACATACGGCATGGCGCCTGGAAACCGGTGACCGTCCGATATTTGCCACGTATGTCAAGAACGACTGCCGTAATATCCGTTTTCGCCTGCACCTGCCGGACGGTACGGTTACACCGTTGGAAGAAACCGATTGGTGTGAGGCGCGTTATAATCCGGGTACACGTACGTATGCCTTGAAAGACAAGGCATGGGGAGAAAATTGCAGCCTGAAAGTTTCCGTATTGGCAAGTCTTACGGAAGAGATGGCCGTTTGGGAGCTTTCCGGTGAGTTGCCTGCCGGCTGCGAGCTGGAAGTGCTGAATTCGCCCATCCGCCGGAAGAAGCTTTCCCGTAGCGGAGATATGGGGGCAGACCCGCCGGGATGTTTTGAGCCGGCAGAAGACGGCACAGTGCTGCAAATACTGAAATGCCGCTTTCCGGCCGACGGGCATTTGTATGTGGGCATTTCCGGTAATGAACTGAAGGAAATGCAGGATGGTGGTGTACAGTATCTTGCCCTTCAAAAGGCTTGCCGTGAACTGTCCGGACGCATCAGAATCACTACTCCCGATTCTTATTTCAATACGCTTGGCGGTGCACTTGCCGTTGCTGCCGATGGTATCTGGGGGGAAGAGGGCGTGTGGCTGCATGGAGCTGTCGGCTGGCGTATGCCGTTGAGCGGCTGGCGTGCCGCATACGTAGGCGATGTGTTGGGCTGGCACGACCGGGCACGCACTCATTTCGACAACTATGCTGCCAGTCAGGTGACCGAAGTTCCCAATACGATTCCGCATCCGGCACAGGATTCTGCCCTTGCGCTTGCACGTTCAGCCAAGATATGGGGAACACCGCAATACAGCAACGGATATATCTGCCGCAATCCTCGCCGTAACAATCAGATGCACCATTATGACATGAACCTCTGTTACATAGACGAACTGTTGTGGCACTTCAACTGGACGGGCGACCTTGAGTATGCCCGCCGCATGTGGCCGTTGCTGACACTGCATCTTGCTTGGGAAAAACGCAACTTCGATCCGGACAACGACGGCTTGTACGATGCCTACGCCTGCATTTGGGCAAGCGATGCGCTGTATTATAACAGTGGCGCCGTTACGCACAGCTCTGCCTATAATTATCGCGGCAATAAACTGGCTGCACTGATTGCTGAGAAGATAGGCGAAGCCCCCACACCCTATCGGGAAGAGGCCGATAAGATATTGAAAGCGCTCAACACCCGTCTCTGGTTGCCGGAGAGAGGACATTGGGCGGAATTCCAAGATTTCATGGGTCATCGCCGTCTGCATGAAGATGCTGCCGTATGGACCATCTATCACGCTCTCGACAGCGATGTGGCCGATCCGTTTCAGGCATATCTTGCCACAAGTTACATAGACCGTGAAATTCCTCATATTCCTGTCGTAACTTCGGATGATGTGCTTGCCGCCGATGCTGTTTTGCCTGTCAATGCAGGCCCGTACGCTCATTGGCAGGAACAGTTGAAGGCAGCGGGTGCTGCCGTCAATGCCGGAAAGTATGCCACTGTGGCCACTACCGACTGGATGCCGTATTCATGGAGCATTAACAATGTAGCCTTTGCCGAAGTGATGCACACGTCGCTCGCTTATTTTCAGGCAGGACGCAGAGAGGCAGGTTTCAAATTGCTGAAAAGTTCTGTTCTGGATGGCATGTACCTGGGCGATAGTCCGGGCAATTTCGGGCAGATAAGTTTCTATGATGCTGCCCGGGGCGAATGTTACCGCGACTTCGGCGACCCTATCGGAGTGGCTTCCCGCGCATTGATTCAGGGGCTTTACGGAATCTTGCCCGATGCTTTGAACGGTCGTCTGCTGATAAAACCCGGTTTCCCGGAAGAGTGGGAGTATGCTTCACTGCATACGCCGGATATAGACTTTGACTTTAAAGCGGGCGAAGTGGCTACCGGTAAGTATTCTTCCCGCGACTGTTCGCTTTATACCGTTACACACCGTTTGCCTGCCGTACGGAATCTGGAATTGCAATTCCCAGCACGTCGTTCGGCTGTGGCGCGTTTGACAGTAAACGGCCAGAATGCAGCGTGGAGACTGGTTGAAAATTCAGTTGGACGGCCCATGCTTTCCGTTTCCGTTCCTGCTGCTTCCGATGAGGAGGTAACAATCAATGTCGCTTGGGAAGGAGAGTTGCTTGAAGCTCCTGCTTCTGTCGATGCTTATCCTGCAACTCGCGTCCGTAAGGCGGGACCCGTCAGTTTCATTGCTATGGAACAGGGACAGATGAAATGGTGGGCGCCGGTAGAGCACCCGGTATCCGATAAGGGTAAGAAACCTGTTCCGGCAGGTGATTTTAAAGCAGTCGATTCAGCCCGATGCACTCCTGTCGATATGCAGAAAGTGTTCAATGCGAATGTAACGGATATTTTCCGCAATGAATACCTGTCGCCGCGTTCTCCGTACACCACGTTGCAGTTGCCCAAACAGGGAATAGGCGAGTGGTGTCATCCGCTGAAGACAGCAGATATAGATGATTCGGGTTTGCGTGCCGCTGTGCGTAAAGGCTTGTTGGAGACAAAGCTCGGGATACCTTTCCGTACTCCTGCCGAAGGGCATAACATTGCTTTCACCTCTCTTTGGGACAATTATCCGGACAGTCTGCAAATTCCCCTGCAAGGCAAGGCTTCCCGTGCCTATTTACTAATGGCAGGCAGTACTAACCACATGCAGTGCCATATCGACAATGGCGTAATCCGTGTGTATTATGAAGACGGTACTTGCGACACCTTGTCTTTGGTAAATCCGGACAACTGGCCGCCCATCGAACAGATATTCTTTGAAGATGGAAAGTCTTTTAATCGTCATGCACCGTCTCTCTATCGCCTGCGTCTGAAGACCGGTGAACTGAGCAATAATTTCGGTGAGGAACTTGGCTTTACCGGAGTGTCTCGCGAGGTGGACGGTGGTGCCGCCGTACTGTTGGAAATGCCGTTGAATGCAGGGAAAAAGCTTTCGCATCTTGTACTGGAGACACTCTCCAATGAGGTGGTGATAGGAATAATGGGCATTACGCTTCAACGATGAAACCGTATTTTAAATAAAAGATTATGGAACATTTCAAGAGATTTGCCTTTTGCATGCTTTACCTCTTTACCTTTATCTGGCAGCTCAGTGCACAAGTAAAGAAGATTCCGCAGTGGGGAGCGGTTCGAGATAGTGTTGCAAGGTACTGCCAAAGGAACCTTATATCTGATGTTGCGGGTGATAATATAAATAAAAAACCACTGCTTTTACAGTGGTTTTTTCATGTCGGAATGAGGCGACTTGTAACCTGTTTTTCTTCTTTTTCTTCTATTTTGTTTTTGTTTGTGTAAATTGTATGTTTATCAATGTCTTATGAAAATGCTATCAACAAAGAGAAACAAAGATAAAACAAATAAAATAAAGAATTTGCGGAACAAAAACGGAACAAATATAGGAATTGTTCCGCTAATCATGTATCTTTGCTTTTGGATTTAAAAGTGAAGAATATGGCAAATATAAAATTTCTCATCCGTGATATGAATGCCGACAATGAGCAAACCATATACATAACTTCCCGCTTTGGTAGAAATGAAAAGCTCATGTATGCCACACCATTGAAAATTGAACCTTTGTTTTGGGATGAAAAGAAAGAGTGTGTTAAAAATTCAAAGTATTGTGTCAATAAGGACGAGATTAATGTAGCCCTTAAAAGTATTGAAGGGAAAATAAACTCTTTCATTGCAGAAGCAACAACAAAAGGTGAACCAATTACTAAAGACAGTCTTAGAAATTTTCTTGATATTCACTTCGGAAAGAAAGTGGCGGCTGCACATGATTTTCATTCGTTCTTTGAGGAGTTTATCCGGTTATGTGATACAAGAGTAAGCCCACGTAGAGGCGGTCAGACTATCGACTATAAAACGAAACGTGAGTATGCACGCACTTACTATTATATTCAAGAATACGAGAAGAAAAGGAAAATACGACTGGAATTCCGAAGTATAAATCAATCTTTCTTTAGTGATTTTGTTGCTTTCTTGCAAGAACTGGGATTGAGCACTAATACTATTTGGCACAAAACAGTAAGCCTTAAGGCTGTAATGAAAGCAGCTAATGAGCAGGAACTAACGGATAACACTAAATATCAACTATTCAAAAATGTATCAGAGGAGAGCCAGGCTGTTGCTTTGAGTGAGGATGAACTTGATACGCTTGCATCTTTTGATTTTTCGCATTCTCCCCGATTGGAACGAACACGGGATTTGTTTCTCGTAGGTTGTTGGACTGGATTACGGTTCTCTGATTTTACACGTATTAGAGAAGAAAATATAAAAGACGGGATGATAACCATTCAACAACAGAAAACGAATGAGTTTGTAACCATTCCTTTGCATCCGGTATTCTTACGTATTTGGGAGAAGTATAACGGCAATCTTCCAGGTAATATAAGCAATCAGAAATTCAACGATAATTTGAAAGATGTATGTAGGGAAGCCGGGTTAACGGAACATGTGATGAAATCAATAACCAAAGGTGGTAAGAAGCAAACTACTATTTATGAAAAGTGGCAACTCGTTTCTTCACATACAGCCCGGAGAAGTTTTGCAACCAATCTATATAAATCCGGTTTCCCAAGTATTAGCATTATGCAGATAACCGGACATAAGACAGAAAATAGCTTTCTGAAATATATCAAAGTGACTAAAGAAGAACATGCTAAGATGCTGATGGTGCATTGGCAAAAGAAAGGTAGTTTATTAAAAACTGTATAATATGGAAAATGCAAGAGCTTTTTTTGATTATGTACGTGATTACATGATAGAAGAAATCAAAAAAGGAGAGACGTATAAAGTAAAAGAAGAACTTTATCCATCTTTAGGAAATGTTGACTATTATAGGCTTACTGAATATGTTGAAAAAGTTGCTAATAAATTATTTTCAATGTGTAAAGAAGACCGACCGATTTATGCAAAACTAATGATAGAGTGTATAAATATTTATTATGGTATTTGCTATGATAGTGTGGAAATGGTTACGACTGACGTTATAAATAAGAAGACAGGTAAATCCCGAAAAGAAAAGGAGTATGTTTATATTTATGAATTTAAGGGGGAGAAATTTGATATGTCTGCTGCTATGTCAGATATTGATGATTTTGTGGAAGCTGTATTTGGGTTATTCTTAGATTTTGGGGTAGATGTCTATTCTATAATAAAAAAATTAGAAGAAAAAGCCGCTCGTTCCGATTGTTATGATGAGTTAGAGGACATATTAGCTTTTGCTGCTAACGGTCCAGTTTTTAATTTGAATAAAGGAATACGTAAAAAGCTGCCAAGAGCAAAAACAACGGAACAAGTGGATGTTATTAGAACTTTTATCAAAAGTGCTGGTGTAAAGTATAAGGACGATACAGCCTTAGCGGAGTTTATATCGTGGCTTTGTGGCGGCACGGAGGATTCTGTTAGAAAGAATGGAATAGTGCCTAATACCGGTTACGGAAATGAAAAGGAATTGAAGAAGCAATTTGCCAATATTGGAATAGATTATGATAAAGGCACTATAAAACATTGATGTGATATAAAAATTGTCATATGACAATGAATGTGACACCATAAAAATCACTATATTTTTGCATCCATAGAGTTAAAATAATAGCTTATGGATGCAAATTTTTTATCCCCCAATGCAATGTTAATTCAAGGCGCAACAATGAGTGACCTTGAGAATATGATGAGCCGCATTCTTGATAAGAAGCTGGCTAATATAATAGAATCTACTCCCAAAGTAGAGGACTTTCCGAAAGACATACTGTATAAACGCAAAGACGCAGCTATACGGTTGCAAATTTCCTTACCTACCTTAGACGCATGGACGAGAGCTGGCATTATTAATGGCCGCCGGATAGGTACACGCATTTACTACACAGAGAAGGATATTAACAATGCTTTGAAAAAGGCGTGTAAATAATGGAGGGCGTGACTATGAAAGAAAAGAAAAAGGTAGCCTCATCGACTACCAATCTCCCCAACTACGAGGGCAAAGATACTAATTCTTCCCGAAATATCAGGGCTGTCAGAAAACTATTTTTATCAGGCGATAAATTTACAGCCAGGCGGATTAATGAACTGGTAGGCTTTAATGATGCCCGTAAGGCTATTTCTGAATTACGCCATAAGGAAGGCATGAACATCCAGGATATTCGGTTGTCAAACGGTTGCAAATTATACTGGCTGGCAGAGAAAGGGGGACACAATGAATGAAGAAAGTAAAATCTCCCAAATAAAACTGTTATCAGAGTGTTTTGCGGAATCCCCTAAAACCATGTATCAGGCCGAGCGGGAAACAGGTGTAAGGATTGCCAATATTTGTCGTTTTATAGACAAGATGAAGAAAAGCGGCAATATCCGTAAGGTATCATCCGGCAAATGTCCCATATCACACAGGAAAGCCGGATTCTATACGAGCAACCGGGAATACTTCAAAGACGATAAACAGCCTTCACTTTTTTGTGATTTCTGGAACGGTATAAAATTAAAGCCATGAACATAAGTGTAAATAACAAAACTTTGTCCGATGTGCTTGTATTACCTATTGACGGGCTTTCAGCAAATGCACAAGAGATAATTAGAGAAGTGTCGGAAGTGTATCAGTGCAGCCGTGATATAGTACTGGCTGCAATGTTTAGTGCGGTCGGTGTAGCAGTCGGCAAAAAAATAAGGATTTCCGATAGCAAGTATTTTAACTATCCGTGTCTTTGGGCGTGTGCAGTCGCCCCGTCCGGTTCTAACAAGTCCACCCCTGTACGCTTCATTCTGCAACCTTTAAAGGATAGGGACGCAAACGAATACAAGGCATACAGGGAAGAGCTGAAGGTTTTCAAGGATTCAAAGGATGAGCATAAGGAAAGACCGATATTCAGGCAGTTGCTTTTAAGCGATTCCACACCCGAAGCGAGGAACCAGGTATTATCTACCAGCCACAACGGAATATTGCTTTACAGGGACGAAATAAAGGGCTTTCTTGACGATATAGGACGATATAACAAGAGTGGCGAGGTAAGCCAATTATTATCGGTCTTTGATTCTGATAACATTGTAATAAACCGAAAGTCAGATGATACGCTATTAGTCGAAGAGCCATTTATGGGTGTTTTAGGAACAATTCAGCCTGACGTACTTGCGGACACATTCGGTAACGACCTGCTTATGAACAACGGCTTTAATCAAAGGTGGCTATTCGTTTACCCGGATGAAAATCCGTCTGCAATGTATTCGGAGAAGTCTATCAGCAAAGAGGTACGGGAAGCATGGAGCAGTTACATTAATGCTTTATTGGATGCAGATTTCAAGGCTGGTGGATGCGATACGGTCTATATCATTGATGAGGCAAAACGTCTCTATATCGAATACTATAACGAATTACAGGTAAAGAAGCAAAGTACGGATGATAGCTACATGTGTGCCGTATATTCAAAACTGCAAATCATAGTGGAACGCTGGGCTTTGATAACACACCTGTTAGGAGATAATACGGGTATGAGCCGTATTTTGCCGAAAGAAATGGAGTATTCAATCAGATGTATGGGTTACTTCGAGAGATGTGCGGAAAAGGTGTATATGAAGCTGACGGAAAACAGAAAACAGCCGGAAGCGAAAACAATGGGTAAAGAGGAAATGATAGCTAATGTTTACCATTTGACTAACCCGGTCAGTCAAAGCGCTGTTGCTGATGCGATTGGGGTTTCAAAGCAATACATATCAAAATGCCTAAAGAAATACCCTAAGTTGACAGGTTGTCGGTTGACAGATACTGAAAGTGTTGATATACAACAAGATATAAACAAAACTGCGTCAACCTTGTAACTTGTGGTTTTTCAAAAGCTTAAGCATAGAGATAGACTGATAAAATTGCATAAACACCTATAAATTAAAAGTTTAATAGTAACAATCCGACAACCGGTCAACCGTCTACTAATTTTTATAAGATTATGAAGAAAGATATTTTTGATGTAGAGATTTCCGTTTATAACGGTGTGAAAGATGTGTACGGCACAACGTGCAAACTCCGTGATTTCCTTTTCAGCAAGAAGCACGTTTCGGAGATTGAACGCCTGCGTTCTTTGCCGACAAAGGAAGAAAAGAACGAGGTAAAGAAGCGTTTGCCTATGGCTTGCATAAGTGGGTTATTCCAGCCGACACGGAAAGCGGAAAACCTTGTAAGACATTCCGGGCTTATCTGCGTGGATATTGACCGAAAGGATAATTTACATATAGATAACTGGGACGAAATAAAGCAGGAGCTTTGCAAGTTGAAAGAAATAGCCTATATCAGTCTTTCGGTAAGCGGCAACGGCTATTTTGTCATTATTCCGTTGAAATACCCCCACGCACATAAAGGGCAATTCGAGAAGCTGAAACAGGACTTTGCACGGATAGGTATCATTATAGATCCTGCTTGCGGTGATGTAACCCGGATGCGCTGTTTGTCCTATGATGCGGAACCTTATATCAATGTTGAGGCAATCCCCTACGATGGATATTACAAAGAGCCACGTCCGACAAACAGTTATCAATATTCAGGCGGTGATAACGTATTGGATAAGGTGGCAAAGTGCTGTGAGAAGATAGAAGCCAACGGAATAGACATCACAGGCGATTACAAGGACTGGTTTACGGTCGGTTGTGCGTTGGCTTCATTGGGTGAAAGCGGCCGTTCCTTCTTCCATATATGCAGCAGACAGAACACAAAGTATAAATACGCTGAAACCGACAAGAAGTTTTCCAACCTATTGCGTACTGGGAAGCGTATCGGAATCGGCTCTTTCTTCGAGATATGCAAGGATTACGGGATAACCTACAAAGATGCTTAGGAATGGAAGTAGAAATCATACACGGTCAAATTGTTGCCAAAGCCAACGGTTATGAGTCAGTAGAAGATATGGCGGAAAAGACTATCGGTCAGGCAAAGTTCAATGAGATGTTCGGGGGCGTGCCGGAATGGATTAGAACCGATGCAGAGGGAAATTTCATATTCGTAGGGATGAATCCTATGTTATTTAACTAAATACTTATTTATTAATAATTTAAATTTTATTTCATGGAAAAGATTAGAAAAAACGGACTGGAGAAAGTAATCAACCGTCATAAGGCGGAATGCAGCAAAATTCAGCCTATTGTAAACACGATGCTTGAAACCGGTTTCTGTTTTACGACCGATGAGCTGAAAGATTTGGCATCCGTATGTTCCAAATTGTACAAACAGGCTGAAAATATGGCTAAGGAAGAAGCGGCACGCTCGAAGGTCAAATTTCGGAGTAATGCAGATTATACCGAAACTCTGGAATATCTAAATGATGCTGTCTCACGGAATGCAGACGCATTGAGAAAAGCGTTGCTTTACCACACGCAGAACCCGTTGGAAATTAAGGCATACGAGGTCACGGACGGAGTTGTACAGGTCTCTTCCCGTTGGATTGAGGAGAAAGATGCGGAATATACCATCTTGCCGACAGAGAACAGAGAACAGGCGAAACTGCTTGTGGATAATGTCCGGCAGGCAATTGACGAACTTAACGCACTTGTCAGTCACAACCGTTTCTTCGGTAAGGGTATCAGTACATCACTGGATTCTCGGAGATGTCTTTGCTGGCTCGATGGAGACGGCAATTTCCACGAGGAAAAAGAAAACTATGAATTTATTTAAAACCAACAAAAAATGACACAAGAAGAACGGAAAAAATTCGATGCCTTTCAACGGCAATTGAATGAAAGCCCGGTTAATAGAATCAACTTCTTTGCCGGGATGGATGAAAAGTGTGCGATTGCAAACACCCCCTATGAACAATGGGCTTTGCAGTCGGAATATGAGAACAAAGCCATTTGCAAACATCTGGGCATTGAATATCGAAAGGAAGATTTTGCGGTATCGGCAGAAGGGCTTGCAAAGCAATGGGCGGGCGGATTACCCGACATGGAATAGCAAGATAGAGATGTTGGTTTATGTCTATTGTCCCGACAAAGCCAACATCTCTTGCCAACCATATTTAAACGGGACATTTACGGATTGTAGAATAAAACAATTGAACAATAATGAATAATACAATAATTATCGCACAACGGGCATACGATTGTACGTCTGTTTCAGTAAACAACATAAGTAAGGCATGTAAGGAAATACAAGAACTTTCTTTGCACTGTAACAACATTACGGAATTATGTAACAGCATGGACACACCGACAATATGCAATGCATTGTCTCTTCTGCTTGCCGGGAACCTCTCTTTGGCGAAAGACTTTTCTTTAGGTCAAAGAACCGAACTTGAAGATGCCTTTCAAATCTTATTTTCAGACATCTTGCTCAATGCCCAAAAATACGGAATTATGGCACAGAAGATATGTGAAATGACAGCAACGGCGAAAAAATGAAAGTAGAAGTTGATTTTTCCGGCTTAGATGAGTTCTTGGAAGATGCAGAGAACGAAATCAAACAAGGTATGATAGAAGTAGCCCATGCCGGCGTGGACTACTCAAAAGAAACGGGGGACTACCAAAACCATACCCACAACCTACGTAGTGCACCCGGTTCGGCAGTCGTGATAAATGGTGAAATCGTAGATATGTATGTACCGGCAGAACCCGGACATGAGGACGCCAAAAGCAAGACGGAGAATCTATTGATTTACGGTAAGCGTCCCCAAAACGGAATTATCATTGCCGATGGTATGGAATACGCATCTTACGTTGAGGGCAAGGGACGTGAGGTCATTTCTCAGGGCGCTTTACATATCGTTACGGAAGTCGGTAAGAAATTTAGTAAATAACCATTATTTTTATCAGTTATGGCAGGATTGAGATTTAATATAGACGCAGATATTGCAAGATTTACGCAGTTGGTAAAACGCATACAGGAAGTGCGTAAGGAGATGGATAAGTTAGCAAAGTTCTCTCCGAAATACGATAAACTGTATGAAGAGTTTAGAAAAATAAAGACGGAGCTTGACACCATGCAAAAGAAGTTTGCGGAAATCCAAACAGCTTTGGCGCAAGTGGATATAGCCAAAGGGGTTGTTGACAGTTCCCAAAAGATACGGAAAGAAACAGATGAAACGAGCGATAGTATAAAACATTATGCGGATTCCTTGAGGGGAGTTAAAGAACAGCTTAAATCTGTAACTGACGAAATAGATATGATGTCGGCGGCTCAGAGAAGCTCGGTTTCCGGGGCAAACGCTGTAAAACAGTATGCCGGGCTGAAAGCACAGTTGAAGGTTGCGGCTGACGAAATGCGTTCGTTTGCCAAAGAGCAGGAGAATATTATAAAAGTCCAAAAGGCGGCTGATGGTTCCATTGCCCAGCTTCGCAGACAACTCTCATTGCTGACGTTCCAATATGACAATCTATCACGTGGTTTGCGTAACGGTGCCACCGGCAAGGAACTGATTATACAAATTCAGTCGGTGACAAAGGAACTTAACGAAGCGGAACAGGCATCTATGAGATTTTACCGAAATGTAGGCAACTATGCTTCAGGTTGGAACGGTCTTAATGTACAGGTGCAACAACTGGCTCGTGAACTTCCGTCTTTAGCAGTTTCCATGAATACTTTTTTCCTTGCTATTTCAAATAACCTTCCGATGTTGATTGATGAAATCAAGTTAGCGCAAGACCGTCTAAAAGCACTAAAGGATGAAGGGAAACAAGGCACTCCGGTATGGAAACAGCTTGCAAAATCATTATTAGGATGGCAGACGGCTTTGGTTGTCGGCATTACTCTCCTGTCCTCTTATGGTAACGAACTTGCAGACTGGGTGAAAGGATTATTCAAGGCTAAAGAGAATATAGATGTACTTAAAGAGGCGTTAACTGCATATAACGATGCAAGTTTAGAAGGACGTAAAGAAGCGCAGGAACAACTAACAAGGTTGAGACTATTGTACAATGCAGCCGTAGACGCTTCTAAAGGGACGGAATCGCAGACTAAAGCGGTCAAAGCATTAAAAGAAGAATTTGCCTCTTCTTTTGAGAGTATGAGCAACCAAACTATTATGCTAGGAAAGGCTAAAGCTGCTTATGATAGTCTGACACAATCTATAATAAATAACGCCAAAGCGAGGGCTTATGTTAGTAAAATTACTGAAAAACAAGAAGAACGCATAGAACTGGAAGAACAGTTGCTACAAGCAAAGAAGAACCTTGAAGAAACAAAAAGTTTACAAGATTTACAGGAAGCGGGCAATGTAAGGAATACGGCGGGCGCTGCATTTGCCCCGATTACTGCTGGTTCTAAAGAGCTTGCTGATGCAGCTGGGGATGTAAGTAAATTCTCTAAAGAAGTCGATGTTTTAACGACAAAAATTGCAAGCATTGATGAAACGATTAAGAGGCTGGAAGATTCAATAAATATTTCTGACCTTCTTTTTGACCCAGCAAAAACACCTGAAAAGGACAAGGAGGTCAAATATCTTGATTCCTATTTGCAGCAGAAAGCCATAAAGAAATCCGAGCAGGACATTTTAGACACCATTACCCAAAGCCAACTGAATGCGCAAAAAATGGTAGCGGATTTGATGCAAGACGGGAATGTGAAAGAGTTGGCACAAATAAACGCTAACTATGACACCAAAATAGTGGAAATTCAAAAAAGGGAAAGAGAACTTTTGCAGACTTTACAGGATGCGGAATATGAACAGTGGAAACAGGCAAACCCTGATTATCAGAAGAAAGGATTACAGTTCACATCCACTGTTACGGAGTTGCCACAAGATAAACGGACAGAATTGGATGCAGAATATTCAGCAGCATATCAGCTACAACAGAGTGCCACCGCAAAGCTACTATCCAATACTCTTGCAAAATACCGTGATTTTGCGGCTCAAAGGACTGCCATTGAGAAACAGATGAATGATGATATATTTTTCTTAAGGAGACAGCGTACAGAAAGCAATGCAGAAGAAATAGACCGTGCCATACAAGTAGCCAAAGACAAGGCAAAAGAAAGCATTCAGGCAGTGACAGATGAGGAGAACAAAGCTTTGGCTAACCAAGATAATGATTTTTTAAGGATGCTCTTCGGGGATGTCTCACAAATGGCGTTTTCCGATTTGTCCGAATTACTGAAACAGGCACGGCAGCTAAGGAGCTATCTTTCAGGGAAAGATAATAAGGAAGGTATTACGTTCATATCCCCCGAACAACTCAAAGCCATAGAAGAAAGTCCGGAAGAATTGGATAAACTTAAAAAGGCACTTGATAAACTGTTAGGGGCTGGGAAGAAGCAAAACAAATGGAGCAATATTTTCGAGACATTCAAAACGGGTTTTGCCGACTTAAAAAGCGCACAAGGTTTTAAGGAAATTTCCGGTGCTATTGGTATGATTTCCGGTGCGGCAGGGCAAGCGGCCGGAGAGATAGCCACAATGTTTGAAGCTATGGGCAAGGACAGTGCCGCCAATGTTATAGGAAGTTTGGGAGAAGTCTTGAGCTCGATTTCCAATATCGGCCAGGCTTTTGCAACGGGCGGCCCGGTAGCCGGGGCTTTTGCGGCTGTCGGTGAAATATTCTCTTTGATAGGGAAAGGAGCACAAGAAACAGCTAAGCACAGGCAAGTCCTTGAAGATGTAATGAATGATACAATAGCGCAACAAAGGGAATATAACCTGCTTTTGCTGGAACAAAATCTCTTGTATGAGAAAGCCAGTACGATATTTGGCGTTGATTCTTATGCCAAAGCAGAAAATGCGGTTCGTGTATTAAAGGATGCCATATCAGATTTAAACAAGGAATTGGCAGGAACTACGGAACAGCAAAAGAAATTTGCATATAGGAAAACCGGCAGTGTAGCTCTTGATAAAGTTTTTAATAGGAATTATTCCCAATCGAAAGACCGTTATTCCGGTCTTGCCGATATTGAAATTAAGACCGGAAGCTATACTACTGGTGCATGGTTCTGGAAAAAACAGCATGATGTCTATACTTCCGTTCTTGATGTCTATCCTGAATTAATAGATGCCAACGGAGAATTCAATAAAGAATTGGCGGAATCTATCATAAATACCCGTGAAATGTCTGACGAGGATAAAGCCGCCTTGCAAGGAATGATAGACCTTGCAGAACAGGCAGAAGCCGCATTCGATTCTTTGAATGATTACATGACGGATATTTTCGGAGAACTGGGAGGCAGCATGAGCCATGCGCTCGTAGACGCATTCAAGAATGGCACAGATGCGGCTGAATCATTTACACAATCTGTTTCTGAAATGTTGGAGACATTAGCAGAGCAGATGATTTATTCCGTTACGCTTGGCCCGTTACTCGAAGAAGCACAAAAAGAAATGATGACCGTGATGAAAAATCAAAATCTTACGGACGAGCAAAGGTTCTCCCAGTGGACTAATATACTTAAGGGACTGACGAATGATGCAGTCGCCAAACAAGATGAGGCCAAACAGCTATACGAAGCTTTCCGTCAATCGGCGGGAGATATGGGATTTGATGTGTTCTCTCCTGATTCCACCCGTGAGGCTTCACAGAAAACGGGAATTACAGCATCGCAAGATAGTGTAGACAAAATAGACGGAATGGCTACAACAATGATGGGGCATACATACTCCATCAACGAAAATGTCAACCGTATGGCTAATGGCATTGACAGTCTTTTGAACTATGCCTCTTCCGGTCTTTCATTAACTACGGATATAGAAAGAACGGCTAAAGCAATTGAAAGCCAAAGCAGGGATGCTCTTAACCACTTGGCAAACATTGATAACTATACGTCTAATCTTGTAGAAATGAGGGAATACATGTATGCCGTGAAAAACGGTATTGACACATTAAACACTAAAGGGTTAACACTTAAACGATGAAAGGATAAAATCCCTATCAGTAATTTATTGTCTTTCGGGTGGGTTTTCTATAATAGGGAAGTCTGCCCGAACCATTGGTTAGGGTATTTATGTATATGTACATGAAGAAAACGGATATTCGCTAAGTATTTAGGCAGAAATTTGAGATATGGCAACATTTATAGATTACATACCAAGAATTACATTATCAAACTTAAAGGAGTTGATAAAACGGCAATCAGAAACGGATGCAACGTTGTGTGCACGTTTCACTCTCAAAGGCATTCAATATACCGCCGTTGTTTTCTTGAATAAGAATGAAATGCTTTTTTATTGGGACTATGAAGGAGAGCACAGAAAGGTAACTGTTTCTCTCTGTTCAGAACCGAGCAATTTAGGGAAAGGGCAGGTTTGGTATTTCCTTTGCCCCTATACCGGGCGTAAATGCCGGACACTATTCCTTAACGGCAAGGTGATAGCCAGCAGATATGCTTTCTGTCATGTTTACAGCTATCAAAACGAGAGCAGAATAAACCGGCTTCTTTCCAGCTTTGGTAAAAACGATAGTCCAGAACGCAAGTACGGCAAGAAAACGTACAAAGGAAAAGTAACCCCTTACGGTAAGAGAGTTAGTAAGTACTACTCCAAGCTACACCGTTTTAATGTCATGCTGGAGAACTGGATGCTTTCCCGAAAACAGCTTGAAATCAAGTTGAAGGAGTAAAAAGATGTAGCGAAATGGGGAGAAAGCAGAAAAACATAATCGAAACGAACAAGCCTTTTTCGCTCCGTGTCATTTATGCAGGTGGCGGAATGTATGAAGTCGTTTTCGCTTATCAAGAAATAAAGCTTTATCAGCCACTTTCAAACGAACAATATAGGGAATACCGAAAACTGTGTTACCTGTACCCTGTAAGGGCTAAAAACTACCTTCTTGACTTTATAAACTTTGAGGGTACACCATACAAAAGGAGTGACTTTGAGTTTTTAGGCAAGGACAAGGAACCGACAAAGGAAATGATAACACTTTGGCAGGAGATAGAAAAAGGGTTATAGGCTGATTTACATGCCCTAAAACAGAATGAGGGCGGGTTACTTTGCCGGTTGCATTTTCGTAAGTCGTTGAAACAAAAGCTAAACGTATTTTTGCGTTGAGTGATTAATAAAGGCATGTTTTTCACAAATGTAGCAAAATAGTTATGTTTTTATTTGGTGAATTATAGCAAAAACGCTATCTTTGTATTGTCTTAATAAATAAACGGTCTTTTACATTATGAAGTACAATCAGTTTTTTGCGGAACTTACCGCAGCAGGTTGTTACGTTCTCAGGCATGGGGCAAACCATGATATTTGGTATAGCCCTAAAACGGGAAACAAATTTGCTTTGTCAAGGCACGGTAAACAAGAAGTACCTACCGGAATGGAACGTAAAGCAAGAAAGGTTCTTTTGGGGGAGTAATCCCCCGCCTTTGTGCTTCATACCTAAAAGGCTGTAAATGTTGAGGCAATGGGGTCGGCGTATTGCCGTCCCCTTTTACTAAAAAGAGGAAGTATGAAAGTAACTGTAATCATGGAAAAGGCGAGCGATGGGTATTACTCATGCTTTGTAGAGGAAGATTTGCCCGGCTTTGGTTTGGCTGGATATGGAGATACGGCAGAAGCGGCCAAAGAGGATATGATGAAAGCGTATGAGGAAATAAAAGAGATGCAGGCAGAAGAAGGTAAGGAAGTGCCGGAACTGGAGTTTACCTACAAGTATGATATGCAATCTTTTTTTAACTATTTCTCATTCCTGAATGTTACTAAGGTAGCAGAGTTAGCAGGTATCAACGCTTCATTGATGCGGCAATACACATCAGGTGTAACCAATGCCGGACAAAAACAGTATGACAAGATACGTGTAGCGGTGGAAAGGATTTCAAAGGAGCTTTCCGCAGCCACATTCTAAAGATAGTGTACCGCCGTGAGGCGAGACCGTTTATTAAGACAATGAAGCCCCGTTCCGGTTATTTCGGTTCGGGGTTTTTCCTTGCGACCATAAATTAAGAGGTTGACGTATATCCCTATGTAATTGTTTGTATATCAGTAGTTCTGACGATTATCAACCGTCAACCTGTCAACCAATACTATAAATTAGATAATTGCAGTATTTGTTGATTATAAAATCTTGCAACCACAATTCTGTAGCCTCGGTATCATTTTCTAATGATTAATTGTTCCACTTTATCAAAGGTGTCATAAACACTAAAATCTATAGAGTTATCAAAATTTTGCAAACGTCTGGTGAAAAAGCGCACAATTTTAGCATAATGTTCAGTCCAATATTCTTTTTTCCTTTCTGAACCATCGGTTAAAGTCTTATTATATAAATCGGAAACAAACATAAAAAATGCTTGCCGGTATAAATCTAAGGCCTTCTCTGATTCGTTCTTTAAAAGGCATATTTGAGCTTCTTCTATTCGTTTGTTATCAAGAAAAGAAAGTTGTTTTGAACTTATTTTCTTTACGTTATTAGCCATCCCCCATAATTTGAAAAACAAAATGATTTGCAGGAATGCAAATACAAGGATTGTAATAGAAATCAGGTTGTTCATAAGTATTATATTTAGTATTAGCAATACGCAAATATAGTGGAAAAGTTGAAAACAAGAAATTCTCCGACCTTACTATTCTGATGAAAACCTCAAAAAACGCTCACATTGGGAGATAAACAGAATGTGAGCGTTTGGCAGTTATGAGAAATAAATTATTCTGATTCTATCTATATGAAAATCTCCATTATTGTAACAGGGGGAAATTCATTTTGTAATATGCAATTTTCTGCTTCCTCTTTTGAATCAAAGAATTTGATTTTATCTGCATCACTGTATATGTCCGAAGTAGGTATTAGGCTATATGTTCCATAAGAATTTAAAAATAACACAGAGGAATTTAAAACTCCTTTTATAATATATTTCTTTTTCATATTTTATTTCTTTAGTTCTAAAATGTCAATAGGGAATCTATTATAATTTGGCAGATTATCATCCAAATTATTAGGACGGCATTCAGCATATCCCGTAGGAACTGAATGTTTTAAATCTGCATCATACACTTTTTCTATCCGAGTAATATAATATTCCTTCCCATTTTGTGTATTTATTACTACGTCAGATTCTTTGAATTTTTTTTCGCTCATAGTATTACCTCCTTATTTTATTAAGTTAAGTTTATAAATTCTCCGCTAACTTCTTAATATCATCCTTACTCGTAACCTTGTGGATAGTTCCGTCTAATTCAATGTAGCCGTTTATGTTGGTTGGTTCCTCGAACAGTTCGGTTATTCTCACATTTAGGGCACTGGCGATTTTCTCCAAAGTATCTTTGGTAGGATTACCATTGATTGCCTTAGATAACCCCACAGCTGATAATCCTATTCTTTCTGCTAACTCTTTTTGGGTTATTCCTGCTTGTTTGCAGATTCCCAATATTCGTAACTTCATAATTATACTTATAGTTTATTTCTTGCAAATATATAAAATTATAGTATTAGTTGCTATTCTTTGGATAAAAATATACTATGTGTATATTGAATTAGTTTTTATTAACTGTATAATGTTTGTTTGCGTTATAATTATAGTTATGTTTGCATCGTAATAATAAAACTAAATGTTTAACGATTAGCATACATACAATTATGAAACGCTACAACTTAAGCAAGATAATGAAAGAAGCTCATCAGATTAAGAAGTACATGAAGCTGTATTCCCTCACTCATGAAGTAAAGAATTGGGCGGACTGTCTAAAACTTGCTTGGGTTAACGAAAAGAAGCGTGTGTCTAATGAAGAGGCGATAAACGCAGAAAAAGAAGCAATGGAAGCTTATTTAGCCGAACCTGCAAGACGCAGCGTTTATGATGATTTATCAATCCCGACATCCGCTTACTATATCAATAACAACAAAGGGCGTTTCGGTTCTCATTACGTAGGTGATTAACTTAATACATTATATCATGGAAGAAAACAGACAACTTGTAGGCAATATTTGCGCCTCTATTGAAGAACTTGGTAATGTGATAGTAGATAATGTAGCTGCATCACACAAAGATTATGAAATAATGATTGCTTCTTTGGATAATTCGATAGCTGAAATAAAGAAGAGATTAGGAAATGTATTGCCACGTAAACAAGCATAGATGCACGTTGAGGTTCAACCAGCGAAATCACGTTATGACGTCCCGCCAGCAATACGGCTGGCGGGCAGATGGCAGAAATAACGACTAAAACAAATATTCATCTATTATGGAAATCAGCACAGCAATGATGCAACACATCCTCCGATTGACGGAAGGATATACGGATTTATTGAACGAACTTAAGGAAGTCAAGGCGGAACTTGCAGAACTCAAAGGAGCAAAGCCCAAGAAACCGACGATTCATGAAACCAAATACCCGCACATGAGTATAATAATGAAGAAATGATTGTATAAGGTAGGGCAACACCTTGCAAGATACGAAGGAATTAGACACACAAGAATAACACTTTACCTATTTCCCTATAGACGGACTGAACGGCACCAGGTAGCTAGAACCTGGTAGGGAGCAAAGCACACTTACCCAATACCTTTGCATAATCGGAGGCGAGATACAGAACATAAGCAGATGCACACAAAAATGTGTTGGAAGCGGTTCTTTCGTTTGTATGGTAGTAAAAGAGAGGTTATAACAATACCATAAATTAGATAGTTGACGTAGTTTTTGATGCAAACATCTATAATACAAAGTATTACAATACAGTCAACCGTCAACCTGTCAACCAATACTATAATTTTATGTGTTGCGCTTTGTTTTGGTTTAATACATTGTGTATCTGTTTTAAGTGCGACCGCAACCCGGCAACCTGGGGGACTTATTTAGATATTCTTTTTTTGGGTCAATGTAAAAACCTGAGGGGTAATATTTGTAAAAATCCTATCTTTGCATAAAACTAACTCAGAAATCTTATGG